>JAAVGQ010000048.1 GCA_014800105.1 Bacteroidales bacterium
GAGGAGCGAGCGTGTTGGCGATAAGATTTGATGTTCCGCCGTATAGATTATCAGCGGCCACGATATGGTCTCCCACCTGGAGGATATTTTCGAGAGCACAGCATATGGCAGCTGCGCCGCTTGCAAGTGCGAGACCTGCCACACCGCCTTCAAGCGCGGCTACGCGTTCTTCGAGAACTCCCTGGGTGGGGTTGGTGAGGCGACCATAGATATTGCCGGGATCTTTCAGTGCGAAACGGTCAGCTGCATGCTGTGAATCTCTGAATACGTATGAGGTCGTTTGATAAATGGGGACGGCACGTGCGTCGGTTACGGGATCGGGATTTTCTTGTCCCACGTGAAGCTGGAGAGTTTCGAAGTGAAGTTTGCGGTCTGCCATAATTGTATATCGTTTAAATGTTATTGACTTATTGATTACGATGCAAAGTTACGTTAAGCAAAATTATTTTCCAAGTAGTTTAAAAAAAAAGAAAAAATATACTATTCAACGGTAGTTAAATAGAATTATATAGATAAAACATAAGCCTGTTTACCCTGATAGTAGAATAATGTTCTACCGGGGCAAACAGGCTAATATTTTATTCTATACCGGGGAATATTATTCGCGGGGGAGAACGCGAGCTACTAGCTTGTCGTAAGCACGGTCAGCCTTGGCGCGTGCCTCCTCGACGCTGGGAGCTGTAGCCAGAATTACTGCCATACGGCGGTGACCCTTGATTTCCGGTTTCCCGAAGATGCGCATCTGAACGCCCGGTTCAGCTACAACCTCGTCGATATTGTCGAGCTCAAGACGGTTGGTATCGCCTTCGATTACTACTGCACGAGAAGCTGAGGGACCATAGAAACGAATTTCAGGAACCGGCAGACCGAGAACAGCGCGAGCGTGAAGTGCAAATTCGCTCATATCCTGTGAGATCATGGTTACCATGCCGGTGTCGTGGGGTCGGGGTGATACCTCGCTGAAGATTACTTCGTCACCCTTGATGAAGAGTTCAACGCCAAATATACCGTAACCGCCGAGAGCGTCAGTCACTTTCTTTGCAATTTCGCGGGCACGTTCAAGAGCGATAGGGCTCATGGGCTGGGGTTGCCATGAATAGCGGTAGTCACCGTTGACCTGTATGTGACCCACGGGTTCGCAGTAAGTTGTGCCTGATTTTGAGCGCACGGTGAGCAAGGTGATTTCATAATCAAAGTCAACGAAGCCTTCAACAATTACGCGACCTGCACCGGCACGTCCACCTTCCTGTGCCTCACGCCAGGCAGCTTCAATCTGGTCAGCGTTTTTCACTGTTGACTGGCCGTGACCTGATGAACTCATGATGGGCTTAACAACACAGGGGATACCGATTTCCTTGATAGCCTCGTCAAATTCCTCGCGGGTGGTTGCAAAGCGGTAAGGTGAAGTCTTTACACCAAGTTCCTCAGCAGCAAGGCGACGTATACCCTCGCGGTTCATCGTGAGCCAGGCGGCGTTAGCGGTGGGAGTTACGTTGTAACCTTCCTTCTCGAGTTCAAGNAGAACGGGGGTTGCAATTGCTTCAACCTCGGGGATAATGTGGTCAGGTTTNTCAAGTTCGATTACTCGGCGNAGTTCAACGGGGTCNAGCATGTTGAANACNTGAGAGCGGTGAGCAACCTGCATTGCGGGAGCATTNGGATATTTATCGCAGGCGATTACTTCAACGCCGTAACGCTGAAGTTCGAGTGCTACTTCCTTACCTAACTCTCCGCTACCCAGCAGGAGGGCTTTACGAGCGATGGGGCTTAATACGGTACCTATCTTAGTCATGATATTTTTATTGTGATAATGAATAANTTCAAAAAAATGGTTAGATTACCTCCATGTCAGCTTCCAGTCGCTGGCGCACTANTTCATACATCATGATACCGGCAGCGACTGAGACGTTCAGGGAGCCAATGTGGCCAAACTGGGGAATGGAAACAAATGTGTCGCAAAGGCGTAGCACCTCAGGATTAATTCCTACATCTTCGGCCCCCATAACGATTGCTATGGGGTCAGTATATGACGCCTGAGTATAATTGATGTCAGCCTTNTCNCTGGCAGCGATTACCTTGTAGCCGTTTTCCTGAAGGAATTTCACGGCACCGCGTATTGAGCGTTCACGGCACACGGGAATGTGATGCAGCGCGCCGGCCGATGTCTTGATTGCGTCGCCACCTACGCTCACACTGCCATGCTCGGGGATAACGATTGCATCAGCACCGGCACATTCAGCGGTACGGGCAATCGCACCGAAGTTACGNACGTCAGTGATACCGTCAAGCACGACGATGAATGGAAGCTTGCCTTCCTCGTAGAGCTCGGGCACGAGGTGGTCAAGGCGATGATAGGTCACGGCCGAGAGAATNGCGATGGCTCCCTGGTGATTTTTGCGGGTGATGCGGTTGAGTCGTTCAACGGGCACTCGCTGAACGGGAATNTGCATTTCACGTATGCGGGTGTGCAATTCGTTGGCAAGCTCTCCTTGCAGGTCCTTTTTAATAAGGATTTTATCTATCTCTTTACCGGCATCTATTGCTTCGATAATGGCCCGCAGGCCGTAAATATAATCGTTACTGTCCATATATTGTTACTTTCTAAATCAAAGTTGAAAATCAGGTTATTTTCCAAGTAGGGAGCGGGCATTGGCGCGGGCTGCCTCATCAATGTGGTCGCCGCTGAGCATTGCAGCAATCTGCTCGACGCGCTCCTCGGGGCTGAGTTGTACGATTCGGGTTGAGGTCGAGGTTTCGGAATCCTCCTTGTAAACTTTATATTGAGTGGAGGCAAGCGCTGCAACCTGGGGTAGGTGAGTGATGGCTATAACCTGAATATTACGGGCGATATCACGCATCATTGTACCCATGCGGGCTGCCACGTCGCCTGATACGCCTGTATCTACCTCGTCAAATATTATCGTGGGAAGCTGCATCTTGTCAGCAATAATGGCTTTGAGAGAGAGCATAAGACGGGAAATCTCGCCGCCTGAAGCTGTACCGCCCACCGGTGTAAGAGTCTGGTTCTTGTTGAAGGCGAACAGGAAATCAACGGTATCAATACCGGTTGACGACATCTCGACAGTGGCGAGTGAAATCTGACATCGCAGATTTTTCATCGCCAATGGAANGGCACGTTCCTTGAGCTGTTCAGCAAATCGTTCAGCCTCGCGACTGCGCTTTTCTGATAACTCGCGGGCAATAGTGAGAGCTGCTCGTTTAGCTTTACGTGCATTTGTCTCAAGCTGCTGGAGGTGATCGTCACCGTTGGCAACTTTCTTGAGTGATTCCCTCAGGCGGTCACGCAGGATAATGAGTTCGTCAACGGTATCGANATGATGCTTGCGTTCGAGTTCGTAAATATCAGCAAGCCGCTGTTCTATATCCTCAAGGTGAGAGGGATCAGCGTTGATGTCGTTGTCCATCTCAGTGAACGTGTCNGCAATATCGCGGGCTTCGATGCGCAGGGCTTCGATGCGCTCCATGAGCATTGATGCATCTTCGATAAGTCCGGTAAGTTCTGAGGCTTGATTCTCAACATTCTTGAGTCGGGAAAGAATGCCTGAATCGCCCCCTGAGAATGCTTCGTTTATAACATTAAGAGTTGCTTTAATNTCAGTGAGGTTAGCTAANAGGTCACGTTCTTTTTCAAGTTCAGCTTGNTCGCCTGCCACNAGGTTAAGTTCCTCAAGCTGTGAAAGCTGGAATCGCATGTATTCCTCGTCAGCACGGTTNGAGGTGAGTTCTTTTTTAGCAACTTTATAGTCGTGGAGAGNCTTGCGGTATTCATTGAATTTAGCAGTATAATCTTCAAGTAGCTTGCGGTTATCTGCCATTGCATCAAGGACTTTGAGCTGATACTCTCTTGATGACAGGAGCATNTTCTGGTGCTGAGAGTGTATATCGACAAGTCGTGCTGCAACTGATTGCAGAACAGTGAGATTAACCGGAGTATCGTTGATGAACGCGCGTGAACGTCCTGTAGGGAGAATCTCTCGGCGCAGAATGCAACGGCCTGTCTCGTCCCATTCAATGTCCTGTTCACGCAATAGGTTTATTACATCATCAGCATTATTCCCGGTGAGAAAAGTGGCCTCGATAACTGATTTCTTGCCGCTGGTGCCGGCAACGCGAGAGTCGGCACGAGCACCCAGGAGCATCGATAAAGCNCCCATAATAATGGATTTACCGGCGCCGGTCTCACCTGTAATTACATTAAATCCCGCATTGAAGTTGATTTCAATCTCTTCAATGAGGGCGTAGTTTGAAATATGCAGAGTCTCTATCATTATTTTCTAATCTTTACGGTCACTGACTCTTTCCCGCTTTGATTTGATCAAGCATTTTATTCTCTGTAGGGAAAATGGGAGAAAGGAGGTCGTATACTTTTTCGCGCTCGGCAGCGGGAGCTTTGGAATAGATACCTACGAGCTCATTGAGCTTGGCATCCTTGAACATTGAAAGCCCCACTGACATCGGGTTAGCTTCGTAAACGGTCTTGAGGTTCTGAAGCGTCTCAGAAATGCGCTGTCGTCCCTTGTCAGGGCTCACTGCCATCTCGTCAAGTCCCACTCGGTGATAATCATATAACAAATCACGGAGTCCGCGGGTTGACTGGTCAGTAAACGCAGCCAGCACCGCACTGCGGTTTTTATTGTCTTCAAAGGCTTTCCAGCCTTGTTCACCGGTGGATTGTGCCATTTGGACTATAGAGCCAAGACGGTCAAAATAAGGTTGTCCGCCTTCTCGAGAGAAACTGTCAAAATCGACTGCGAGGAACAGGAAAGCATAGAAGTTGAGTATTGCTGTCAATTGATTTTCCATCGAGTTCTCAGAGTACACGAGAGGTTCACCCTCGCGATAATCGAAATCAATCTTGGTATCTTTGAAATTTATAAGAGTCGTTGTGTAGTTGGTATTGTAGACCGGACGTGTGAGCTGAACCTGGAGGTCGCCTTTCATTACATCATCGTTGTATTCCTTGATGGTGAAGAAAAGTCGACACTCAATGCGTTCGTTGTCAGCAATCTGGGTCTCGGTAAAGCGGGTAGAGTTCATGTACTCGCTCACTGCCGTGCGTAGTGTCTCGAAAACGCTTTTATTGGAGCCGTTAATCTGGTCAGTATTAAATTCCACAGTACAGTTAAGTTCCTGAGCCCTGAGATTGAGTGCATAGGAAAAACACGCAGTGATGATAAATATAATATGTATGCGTATTGTTCTGGACATATTGTGAAACTGTTTTTTATTTAGGCTCGTCGCGAGAGGTTAGATTGATTCAGTCGAGACGTTCAGGAAACGTAATCAGAGTATTTGATAATTGCTTTGATAATATCAGCTGCAATCTCGCGCTTGCTCTTCAATGGAACGTCAGTGACTACACCGGCATGAGAGA
>JAAVGQ010000117.1 GCA_014800105.1 Bacteroidales bacterium
AGAGGATGAGCTGGCCTTTCTTGTCCTCCTGATTTTCGATGAACACTTCAACTACGTCACCAACCTTGAGATCGGGGTTGTAGCGGAATTCGTTCATGGGGATGATACCGTCGCTCTTGTAGCCGATGTTAACCACTGCTTCGCGCTTGTTGAGAGCGATGATGGTACCTTCGATTACGTCCTTGTCCTTGACGGTGTTGAGAGACTCATCATAAGTCTTGGTGAGTTCCTCACGGGTTTTCTCGCCCTGAGATTCGCCCTTTTCGTAGGCATCCCAGTCAAAATCGGCGATGGGGGAAGTTTTTACTTCTTCAGTCATTTTAAAAAAGGTTAATAAATAAAGTTAATTATACAATTTGCTCAAAGCGTGCTTCGAGCGATGCAAAGATATGATAAAATTTACAAATCTCCAAACGCTAACCCCCTGATTTAATTAAAAATCTCCATGCTCTTTTTAGACGCCGTATATGTTTTCGACTACTTGAGGTGGGAGGGACGCTCGTAGCGGCGGTAGAGGATGAAGAGCATGGCGCAACCGACGGCGAGGACGGGGAGGCCGACAAGTGATGTGGTGGTGTAGCTGTTGCCGGCGTGAATCACAGTGCCACCTATGCGGGCGGCGATCGCATTGCCGGCGTTGTAGGCTATCTGGATGAGGGCTGCGCCGAGCATTTCGCCACCGCGGGCATATCCCACAATGTCACTCTGTAAGGGACTTCCTGAGCCGAATAATGCTGCAGTGCCGAGCATCATGAGAGCGATAGCGGCTCCCTGAATTCCCGCAAAGAAGTAGAACAGTATCAGCACCGGGATGGCTGCAGTCTGTACCCACGCGCCCACGAGTGCCGGGGCATAACGGTTGGCAAACGCTCCGGCAATCAGGTTGCCCAGGAACATTCCGAGCCCGGCAAGAACCATGAGCCATGTCAGGTCGGCAGCCGGGAAACCTGCAACCTCAGTGAGCTGTGGGTCAATATAGCTGTACCAGCAATAGATGCCAATTTGACCGAAAATTACACCACCAAAGATGAGCCACGCGGGCAAGTGGCGCAGGAAGGTGAACTGACCGCGGAATCCCATGTCAGGCAGTTTTTCTACTTGTGGAACCCATAGTGCGATTAATATAGTGGTGAGGATACCAAAGAAGCTTACAAGCCAGAATGCTACCCTCCAGTCAAGGTTATTACAGATGAATGTTCCTACCGGAACGCCTGCAAGGGTTGCAACTGTCATGCCTGAAATCATATAGGCAACCGCTCCGGCCTCTTTGCCGGGTTGAGCGAGTTTGCGTGCAACGATTGCGCCCACGCCAAAGTAGGCTCCATGCGGGAGTCCTGAAATAAGACGCGCAATGCAGAACAGGTTATATCCCGGTGAAAGAGCTGCCATTGCGTTACCTATGGCAATGATTGCGCCCAGGAGGAGCATGAGAGTCTTGAGACGCATGCGGCGTGCAAAGAGTAGCGCGGGAGCACCGATGCAAACACCAAGAGCGTAAAACGATATGAAATTTCCCGCTTGGGCCACGCTCACGCCCATGTCTTCTCCCATCTTGGTGAGGATTCCCATCATCATGAATTCGGCAATGCCGAGCGCAAATGTTCCTACCGCCAGCGCGGTTAATCCTTTATGCATTTTCTTCTAAATTTAATTGTCCTAAGTAAGTGTTCAAAATTAATTTATACTATATATGAGTTGTAAATTGAGGATAGATTAAAATATGAAGAAGGAGTGAAGCGAGCTTCATGACTGATGAATATTATGATATAGACCAATTTACATTCATAGAGAGTATAAAAGATTTCATTAAATTCTTTGTGTTACTTACTTGTCTTTAATATCGTTTAATTTTGAATACTTACTTATTGGTTGTTAAATGTGATTGCCAAGATTGATTAAGTCAGCAAGGAGGTTCAAATGGGTGTGCAGAGTATGGTTGCTGAGGTTGCGGTCAGCTCGATAGTTGTGGTTTTCAGTTTAAATCCTGCAGGTGGAATCAGTATCTCGGTTTCGTTGAGGGTGTCGGGAAGGTGAATTCCTCCAATTAGTTCGAGTCCCTTGATTCCTGCTGCTTTATATGCGGCTTCTTTCATACACCATGCGAGTAGAAGCCCGGGATTGCCTTGATAGACTTCCAGCTCGCGAGTGCTTAGAAATTTGTGTTTTACACGCTCGAGCTGAGGACGCCATGTCTCGGTATCGATGCCTATACGGTGGTGGGGATTCAGCGCGATAGCTACTGACTCACGGGAGTGAGAGATGCTTATGTAGCCGTCAAACCCTGGCAGGAACGGGGAACCATCAGGGTGGTGGTCAACCTGTGAGGGAAGTCCCAGCCTTTCGAGCAGCGCTTTGACCGTTGCCCGTTCACGAGCATGGGGCTGTGGTTTCGTTTCGGTTAGTTCAGCCTCAGGCAGTGGTGAGATTGCGATGAGTGTATCGTCGACTTGGAATTTCTTCATAGCTTGGTTGCCATGTAGTTAAGGTCGCGCATTAGCATTTCAACTACCGGCTGGATCGAGTCGGGACGAGCAGTAGCCGCTTCATCACAGTTAGCAGCAACCGTGATAATCTTGTCGCCGTGGGCGTGAATCATGAGCTGTACAGGTGTGGGCGAACCGGTGGGGGTGATAAGCAGGGTGGCAGTGCGACCTTTACCGGTGCGCGAGTTTTCGATGTAGCATTGATTTCCACCGGTATTAAGGCTCATGCGCTCAGTGCGGTTTTCCATTACCTCGGCCTCGTTTGATGCGTCAATTTCAGTGATTGTGAGATAGATCGTGGCACGTCCGCCGGGATAGGAGGCGGTGAGCCAGCTATTTTTTCCTATGGAAACTGTTTCTACCGAGTCAATGGCCTGGTTTATCATTATTATTTCACCTCCTAACATGGTTGGATAGTATGCCGTGTCAGGAATCTCGAGTCTGAAATAAGCCTCAGGACGTGGAATAGGTACCTCACGGGGAGCCGAGGATGACTGGCAACCGGTCACAATCGCAATGATTGCGATTATGAAAGGCATGAGAGTCATGCTGTTAGCTATGCTGCAACGGTTATTCATAGAGCGAGAGACGGGTATATGTTGTTACTGAACCTGGACGTCAGGCATAACCTTGACGCGAACGCTCGTGATGCGGTGATGTTCAATATCGAGGATGAGAAAACGGCAGCGGCCGTATACGAGAGATTCCTTTTCCTTGGGGAAGTCACCCTTGATTGACAGGAGCATGCCTGCGAGCGTCTCGCAGTCCTCGATGACGGGTTCATAATCAGCCTCGTCAAGACCGGTAACACGGAAGAACTCGTTAAGCAGCGTGCGGCCCTCGAATACGTAGGTGTCGTTGCCGAGTTCCTTGTAAGTCTTTTCTTCTTCGTCATACTCGTCGTTGATATCGCCTACAATTTCTTCGAGCACATCTTCAAGGGTTACAACACCCTGGGTGCCACCATACTCGTCAACCACGATGGCAATGTGTTTCTTCAGCTTGCGGAAGTCCTCAAGCAGGTCATCAATCATGCGCGACTCGGGAACGAAATATGGCTCGCGTATGAGGCTCTGCCACTTGAATGAGTCGCTTTTAACTTCATTTTCATCAGGTCCCGCAATGTAAGGCAGCAGGTCACGGCTGTAGAGCACACCCTTGATGTTGTCCTGTGTTTCCTCGTAGACCGGGAGGCGTGAGTAGCCGCTGGTGCGAATAATGTCGAGGACCTTGTCAAAGTCCCAGCTTATGTCGATGTCGGTAATATCGATGCGTGGTGTCATGATTTCGGCAGCCGTAGTATCACCGAATTTCAGTATGCCCTCAAGCATTTCCTTGTTTTCACCTTCAGCTACGTCAGTGATTTCCAGGGCCTGCGAGAGCTCGTCAGTCGAGATGTTTTCCTGGTGCTTGGTCACGACCTTGTTGACGATTGATGTACTCCTCACGAGCAGACTTGAGAAGGGCGCGAGCATGTGGGTGAGGAAGCTGACGCCCCCGGTTGACATGCGAGCCCAGCGCACGTGATTGCTGTTGGCTAAAAGCTTGGGAAGGATTTCACCAAACAGGAGGATGAGGAACGTGAGAATAACCGTCTGGAGTACAAAGCTCCACACGTCGCCCAAACCACTGAAAACCGGTCCCAGAGCGAAGTTGCACAGAACTACTATAGTTACGTTTACAAGGTTATTGGCAATTAGGATTGTTGCTAAGAGGCGCTCGGGGCTCGCAAGCAGCTTGCGGATGCTCTCGCTGGAGTCTGATTCCTCCATTTCATCGAGCTCGTCGGGCGTGAGTGAGAAATATGCGATTTCGCTGCCTGAGACGAAAGCTGATACGAACAAAGCCAGAATGGCTATCGTGAGGCTCACAATCTGGGGCGCTCCAAATTCAATCAGGGAGAGTATAGTTGCAGTGACCGGTAAAGGATCAGGTGACATGATTATCTAATTATGTAATAAGTATAAGTAATTAGTGGTTAATTATCTTTGGTGAGGTCGAGCACTACATTATCCTTGCTCTTGTCGAAGTATTGACGGCGCAGGGGGTTGCGATGGCTCTGGAAATGACGCATGCGGTTGCGGAAAATATCGATTGCGGCATAGATAGCTTCACGCATCGAAGCCTCTGAAGCTACCCCCTTACCCGCGATGTCATATCCCGTGCCATGATCAGGTGAAGTGCGAACGAATGAGAGCCCTGCGGTGAAATTCACGCCGTTATCCATCGCGAGCGTCTTGAAAGGTGCGAGTCCCTGGTCGTGGTACATGGCGAGAACGCCATCAAAAGCACGGTACTGTTCGGCACCGAAGAAGCCGTCGGCAGCGTATGGACCAAAGCAGTTAATGCCTTCCTTCTGAGCCTTCTGGATGGCGGGGATGATCACTTCTTCCTCCTCTTTTCCTATAACGCCACCGTCACCGGCGTGGGGATTGAGTGCGAGCACCGCTATGCGGGGGTGACTCAAGCCAAAGTCCTTTTCGAGAGACTCGTAGAATATCTTGAGTTTTGAGCAGATGCAGTCAACCGTGATGGCCTGAGCAATTTCAGCTATAGGCAAGTGGGTGGTGACGAGGGCGATGCGCAGGCGGTCATTGAAGAGAATCATCAAAGCCTCGACATCCCGGCTACCGCTGCAATGCTGGAGGTATTCAGTGTGACCAGGGAAATGGAAATCGGCACTCTGGATATTATGCTTGTTGATGGGGGCAGTCACGAGAACGTCAATTTCCCCCTTCTTGAGGTCGGCCACCGCTCTTTCAAGTGCAATGAAAGCAGCCTCACCGGCCTGGGGGGTAGAAGTTCCGGGCTTGAGAGCGGGGCTTTCATCCATTACATTAATAATATTATTGGCATCCTCGCGTGCATCTGACGGGTTGTCAATGACGTTGAACGGCACGGCGGGGATATCTTCCATCTTTCCGTAAGCCTCAGCTATCGTGGATTGTCCATATATAATGGGCGTGCAAAGCTCAAGGATGCGATTGTCCTCGAGTGCCTTGAGGATAACCTCGTAGCCAACGCCGTTCATGTCGCCGTGGGTAATTCCCACTTTTATTTTTTTGCTCATTTAGAGTTAATTTAAGGTTGTGAGGCAGTCGCCGCGTGGTGACTACTTTATATAATTGCAGTATGCGTTCATGAACCGCTTCATAGCGGGCAGACGCATCAGGATAAGTTCAAATATCGCGATTCCCACCAGTGCTGTTGAGATGCCAAGGAGCACGTCGATGAGATAGTGGTGACTGCTGTAAACGGCAGTGAACCATATTCCAAGCGTAATAATGGCAAAGAGTATGCGCAACCACGCGGGACACTTGGCCCTCAGGGAGTACACGAACGCTATAAGCATGTAGGCCGAATGGAGCGAAGGCACAGCGGCAAACACGTTGGAGTTGCGGGCATACAGCGCGTCAAAGATTCCCAGACCGGTCATCTCGTCAAAGCGTCCAAGGCCGGCAACGTCACCGGGGGTGCCGGCAATGAAGTCCATGCCGTATTTGGCCACGTACCATGGCGGGGCAGCAGGATGAACGTAGTAAATGGCAAAACCAATGAGGTTGACAAACAGGAAAACTATGGCGAAGTGGAGATAGACCATGTCCTGGCGACGGAAATAGAGCCACAAGCCGAAAAGAATGGGCACCGGTACCCAGCACAGGTAGAAGAAGCCGGCGAGNGCATCAACCCACGCGGCNTGGTGAATGCCGAAAAACTCGTTGGGTGTCAGGGTCAATGCCTCGGAAACTGTAATACCGAAGAGTGATTTCTCGCTGTTGTACAGNCCCTNGATGTCAACGGGGTTTACCTCATAGTTGGGCACGATGTTCATCCAGTCGTAGGAGATGCCGAAGATTATGAACGGCAGCAGNGCTACCACGAGACGACGGGTGACCGGGGCTGCAAAGAACAAGCCGGCGATGAGGAGCGCGAGGTAGACGTGTTCAGGCCTGAATCCCACGCAAAGCGCCGTGACGGTGAGCCACAGAATGAGCGCCACCACCATTATGATGCTCTCACGGAGAGTGGGCAACGTGCGTGAACTGCNAGGATTTAAGGGGGCGGTTGTACTCATCGCTTGCTGATTATTTCATTTTCTTGAGCTCGCGACGGCAATGGTTGATGCGAGATATTGCTGTGATGTTGGCAAAGATTGCAATGATAGTCATGCCACCGATGAGGATATAGAGAGCGTTGAATGTCTCCATGTCAACGAGTTTGCCTACAATGCCGGTTGCGAGAGCTGCGAGGCTGGTGATAACCACGCGCTCGGGGCGCTGCATCAGGCCTACCTTGCACTCGATATCAAGACCCTCAGCGCGGGCGCGCACGTAGCTTACCATGATTGAACCCACGAGGGCAATGAAGGTGATGAGCGAACCGATTTCGCCTAAGGGTGTCTGGAGCTCAAGGAGATAGAAGGTAATGCCACCCAGAGTCACGAGCTCGCTGTAGCGGTCAAGAACTGAGTCATACATCGCGCCGAAGGTTGACTGCATATTACCAATGCGTGCCACCTGGCCGTCAAGCATGTCAAAAACTGAGAAGATAATGAGTATACCGCCACCCCAGCCGAGCCAGCCAAACTGGAAATGATCAGTGCCGGGAATCGCAAGCTCGCGGCGGTGAATAATGCCGGCGTAAACGAACATTGATGCGGCAAGCAGGTTGCCCAGGAAACCGATAGTGGTAACGATGTTGGGTGTAACGCCTATTTTAATAAGGAATTTTACAAAGGGGTTGATTATTGCGTAGATACCCTGTTGTAATCCGTCACGGAGTCTCTTAAATGTACTGTTAGCCATTTTGAGTTATAGTGATAAGTTGTTTACTGTTTATTCTTGCGGGGGACAATGGAGAGAATGCCGTCAACACATTTGATAGCNAGGGGNTCAAACGAATCGCGGCGTTTATACACGAAATGTTTTTGCATCAGGAAGTTCCANGCCAGCGATACCACCAGCGACACGAAGAGACGGGCNGCGGCAAAGCTNCCCACGTTGGTGAAACCCAGCGACTCGAGAATGTGCCAGTTGTCAAGGACATTGGCAAGCAGGGCGGTGCCCACGGTGTTGAACACCACGCTACCTGTCCACACTAAAAGATACTTGACAGCCACGGCCTTGACGGGGCAATCGCTCGCGTGGAAAGTGAAACGGTAATTGATGCAGCAGTTGACAATGCCACCAAGCACGGCGCCGATGGGTGTTGCGAGCCACTGGCTCACGCCCATTGCGACGAGACCGATACTGCTGCCCATGTCAATCCACGATGCAATCTGGGACGACACGGAAGATCTCAGGAAGGTGAAAATTCCACCTCCATACAGTAATTTGTGGCTTGTCTTCTTTAATAAATTCATTTTGTTGAAACGTTTTTGGAGCGAGTGGCACGGCGTGGCTTGCACATGGCGAGAACACGCTTGGCGATTGCCGGGGCTGCGATGTCACGGCAGGGTGCGAAGCTGGGCCAGTCGTTGAAGTCAATAAGAGTGATGTTTCCCTCCTCGTCAAGAACGGCATCACCGCCGTAAACTATCACGTTGAGCTCGGTTGCAGCGAGAGTGCAGATGTTCTTGAGCACTACCTCAGTGCGGCTATGGGCTTCCTTGTCAGCATGATTGATGAGTTGAGGGTCAAAGGGGAAGTACCAGTAGAAGAAATCGCTTCCCTCCACTCCGTAGAATTTGATGATGTCNCCCTTGATGTGGCGGCTGATGACGGCACGCTTTATACCACGCAGGAAATATTCCTGAAGTACTTCCTGGGCTTCAACGGGAGTGCGCACGTAGGAGAGGTCCTCCTTGTGCATGGCGTAATTGTCAGCGCGTTTTACCCAGCACTTGTCAAAGCCGCGTCGCTGCAGTTCNTCCTTTATCACGAGGTCAGTGCTGGTGATGACGCTTTCAGCGATGGGGAGGTTGCTGCCCATGAGAATGCGGGTCTGGCGTTCGCGCATGCAGTTGAGGATTCCCGTGGGGCTATTGACAACGATAACGCCCTCGTTTTCAAGCTCCATGAGCTTNTTGAGGGAACGCTTTTCCCGGCACATGTTGATAATAACTTGCTCGGTAACTTTGCCTTCAGCCAGCATCTCCTCAGTGTATACGTTTACTATGCAACCGCGCTTGCGCAGTTGCTCGGCAACGTTACTGAGAATATTGGCATCAAAGCCTATGTGGTTGGGCGAGTACGCCCCCGCACGGGTAATTGCGGCAATTTTCACTGGGGCCATTATGGACGGGATTAAAATTGTCAGATTCTCGGGCTTATTCAAGCACGATGCTGACGTTGAGCCACAAAGTTAGTAATAATTCTCCATTTCCACAAAATCTATTACAAACTCACGCGGTTCACTTGCCGGCTTCACCGAAGTGGTTGTAGTCAACCGCTTTGCGACCTTTGCGGGTACCCATTGACGGGAACCACATGTCATCAGGTGTAAGTCCACATTCCTCAACGGCCTGGATAGCATATTCGCAACGTCCGAAGTCAGCGTCAACATTGTTGGTGCCGAATGTGAATTTGATTCCGCGTTTCTTAGCCTCGCGGATAACGTCAAGTGACGGAATGCGGTAACGGGGTGAGATTTCCAGTGCGATGCCATATTCGCTGAGCACGTCAAGAACGCGGTCAACGCGCTCGGGTATCCAGTACGTGTCATATTCCTCCATCATCGAGTCCTCCGGGATATAGGTGGCGTTAGCATAAATATCGGCAGGCTCGTTAGTAAGGATTTTAACCGTCTGGTCCACAATCATGTCCATGTATTGTTGCTTGTCGCGCTCGTCAAGGTATACCTCCTCGGGGCGATAGATGCGTGAAATGCGGCCGCGGTCAACGACGGTCATAGCGTCAGTAAACAGGTAGTCGAAGCGGTCAAGCACCTCAGGCGAGAACTGCACAATCCAGCGGCGTCCTTCACCCTGGGCCCCCATGAAGAAGGGGAGGGTTGAAACCTCGTCAAAGTATTCGATAGCCTCGCCGTCGTTGGCAAGCATGCGTCCCACGCCGCCTTCACCCACGTTGGGCGCAACGCCATAGTTTATACCGTAATTCATTGACATTGCGTGGGCCATTTCCTTAGTGAGACCACCCTTGAGATGCACGTGATAGTCGATTACCGGGAAATTCTGCTGCTGGAGCCTGATTACGCCGTCAGTCATTTCGTCGACGGGAGGGAGGGTGTCATTGGGATTGACGGTACCCTTGGCGAGAGGGGTAACGGTGAGGTCACGGAACATGACGTCGCCCTCGTTACCGCGCAGGATTAAGTAACCCGATGACAGACGGCGTCCGGCATTCTCGGGTGTACGGTAAAGTTGCTCGGGCTCAGTGTAGTTTACGACGTCAATGCCATTTACTGAGATTGCGATATTATTGGTTCTCACAGCAATCTCGAAGTCAAACCATGTAGTGTCCGTTGCCATCGACTTGTAGAGGTTGCGCACGGTAGCTAACGAGCCGGTCATGCGGCTGCCATCCATGGGGCCGTTGTGGAACAATACCTCATAGCCAGTGTTCTCCCCCGCGTGGAACCAAAGGGATGCCTGTGAGCCGGGCTCGGTGAAAGCCTGGCCGGTGAGAATGAAATCAGTGTATTTATCTTCTGAAATAAGCTCGCTCCCGGGAGACAGCTTGATGAGACCGTTCTCGCAAGTAGCGTTGTTGATTGACTTCCATTCCACCTCGCGTGGAGTTCCGGGGTTGCGATAGCACGAAACAGAGATAATTGTGAGCGTAAGGGCTGCACAGCCTTTCAGAATATTTTTCAGCATCATGGTGATATATGATTTTACCGCAAAGATAATCAAACCGCTCCATTCCGTCAATGCCTTCACGATATTGATTGCGTAAAAACAGCCATTTAGCGCGGAGCTAAATGGCTGTTAGTGTCAGTTTATGAAAGTTGACGATTTTAGGGGTTTACTGCCTTGAGCTCGAGAGCAAGCGATGTCCAGGGGCGGTTGAGGGAGCGTGAGACGTTGAGACCTACGTTCTTAAGGATGCGTCCGCTCACTACTTTGCCGTCAAGGTTGCTGGGGCGCTCGGGATTGGCAGGCGTAAGATCACGAATCTGATAGTATTTGTCAGGGTCCACGCCGTCGAGACGCACTTTGGCAACCTGCTGGTTGTGGAGATAGTCGGTGCGATAAGCAAACACGGCTGCGTGGTCCTTGTTGTCGTCAACATACATCACTGCCGCAAGAGCGCCCTTGTCGTAGGGCGAGATGAGGCGGTACTGGTTGCCAAGCTGAACCACGGGACGGATGTCCTTGTAGGCGGCAATAGCGCGCTTAGAAAATTCGAGTTCTTCCTTGGTCATGTTTTTGGGCTGAATCTCCATGCCGAGGCGGCCCGTCATAGCAACGTCAAAGCGGAACTTGATGGGAACCACGCGGCCCGTCTGGTGGTTGGGGCTTGCTGAAACGTGGGATGCCTGGGCGATTGCGGGATAGAAGTGGCTGTCACCCCACTGGATGAAAAGGCGCTGATAAGCGTCAGTATTGTCAGACGTCCAGAACTCGTCAAACCAGGGAAGCAGGCCGTAGGCAGCACGACCACCGCCTGATGCACACAGCTGGATAGCCACGTCAGGATATTTGGCACGTATGCGCTCAAGGACATTCTGCAATCCCTGGTGGTAGCG
>JAAVGQ010000118.1 GCA_014800105.1 Bacteroidales bacterium
CGATTTTTTCGTCATCAGCTGCAGCTGTAATAGCATTGATGAGATCATTCAAGGGAATTGATTCTTCGGCTGCTCCGGTAAGAGTTTCAAAGATATCATCATTGGTCGCACGCTCACTAATTGCTCCGTTAAGTTCAATGTGCAAAATTGTATTGTTCTTAAAGGTTAGAGCAACAGTTTGAGAGGTTACTGATTTGGATATGACTACGCCTATGAACAATATCCCGAGGATAAACAACAGGATAACAGAGATCCAAATGGCGGCCAGCGAGCCAAGCATTGCGGTGATAAAACGCTTTAACATAGCCTATAATGGAAAGTATATTGAACTTTTAGTTTAACTTTAATATTGAGGTGATTCTACTTGAGTCAATCTCGTGATTCACAAAATTAATATTTTAAATAATTTTATCAAAATAACTTAGCAAGTTTGTTAGCTTTTTCATCTCGAAAAATAGCAATTTTAAACTCCTAAAAGGAAGCGTGAAATGCAATTCTCACCCCGTTACGGTCAGTAAACGGGATTCCACGGTATGTTACCCTCCACACATAGTCTATCCTCAAGCATCTTAGAATATTATCTATACCTACACTTGCTTCAACATAGGGTGTTTTTTTCATATCAGTACATTTCACAGCTTCAGGGAAAAGAAACAATGCTCTGTTATATTCGGGATTATTTCCTTTATTCAGGGTCCCGTAGTAACCTCGACAACTAATTACCTCCCTAAGTCTTAATTTTTTGAGTAGAGGTAAGTAATTTAGTAAAGCACCATCAGCATTGTATGTCACAAACCATGAGCCATAAGTGTTCGCGATAAATTCCATGGGATTCATGAGAGCAAAGCTTTCAGGTTGAATGGTGTATGAAAGGTTGGCATTCGGAATAAAGAGAGAGGGATATGGAACCGAACTCCAGGTGTAGCCTCCCTTAATAAGAATATCCAGATGTCCGAACGCCGAGAACCAGAATCGATTCTGTATACTTGCTTCAGTACGATTTACCGTAAACTTGTTTCCCAGGACATTACGGGGACCAATAGTGTGTCTGAGTGTAAAAATTGGTGCATCTTTGTTGATGGGAATACGTTCGCTCTTCATCTGGTAGAACTTCTCGCCGGGTGCGTATCGCAGTTCGACATTAGTCGTTACTTCGGAATAGTTTCGGAACTTATTCCCTTCTGCAGTTATAAATGGAAGATAACGGGTAGATTCCTGTAGTTCATGCTTTAAACTTACGGCAAAAGAGAAATTATTTAAATATTCCCTTGTATATATAAACTCACTCACGCGGTGATAGGTCATTAAAATATTTTTCATTCGTTTCCACGAAAGGAAGACATTATCACTGTTTGTAAACAGATAATGCTGTCCAAGCATGTCAACGTCATACAGGTGACTTACGCGCAGAGAATGTATCGGGAATTCCCTTGAGTGTTCTTTCTTTTCATTAAAAGAATACTCAATCTCGCCACGGTATTTCAGTTTTTTATCCTTGAAACCGTATGCAACATATCCGCGGTTAAACCAGTTTTTTGATAGATTGGCAGTTGTCATACCCCCTACTCTAACTCTTAACCCTTCGATAGAGTTAGCACTTACGAGCGTATTGAGTGGACCAAAGCTGAATTTGTTATTAGAGCGGGATGTTGGTATGTAACCGTTTATTAACGCTCGAATAACTTGTTCACTCCAATACAAGACAGGTTTACGTCTGTATGTTTCCATCATAAGCCCAATCTTAGACTCTCCTCCGGTTAACGGTTGTTTTCGTATATCTTCCCAGTTACTATTTTGAGTCTCAATAATCACGTCAACCGGGATTTTAACGATATTATAATTATGTTTGTATAGCTCTAAATACTTTTGAATGAGAATACTTTGAGTTCCCGGGATCAGAGAGAGTACTACATCAAGTTGTTCCTTGGTCTTTATACGGGTAGCAGTTGAGTCGAGATTGAAATCTTGTGTAAGATTTAGTTTTTCAACAAAATTCACGTTAGCTTCCTTCGGTAGCCCCATTTTTACTGATTTAATAAAGAAAGTTGAGTCGCTGACCGCAACTATGAATTTACCGGTAAAGCCATGGGTTGATGATACGCGGGGAACGAAACTTAATTCTATATCCATTTTATCGCCCCTCTTTATTGTATCAGTAATATAATATTTATAAAAATCAGGACCAATTGAAGAAAGTGGGCCTACGAAGCGACTGTTAAGAATATTGATAGTTCCGTCATAAGGATCTATCTCTCGAATAGTTTCAGTAAGAACAGTATGTATCGATGTTTGATCCATAAACTCATCGATACCCTCACTGCGTTGCGATATGATGACTTCATCACTGGTATTTGCTGTCCTTTGAACGTGAGATACTTTTTCTTTTAATGAGATAACGAGAATTTTAGTACTATCGCCCGGAACGGTATCGATAAATTCTTTAAGGAAGAAATGTTTATCTGTGCTGTTTGAGTTATTGAAGGCTTTAATGTTATAAAGTGAGATTGTAAATTTCTCATACTGGTCGTAAGCGAAATTTACATGTCGAGAAGGTGAATAATCTTTATTGCGTTCCCGTATACTTCTCATTAGTTCAACCGCGGGATTATTGTGCTTTGAATAGTGTTCTTTTCTTTTTTTGACAACAATTTCATTCAGGTCTATGCCTGATGGCGCAATACGTATTATGTTGTCATTATAAGAATTAACCGGAACGGTCAAAGTTCGGTAGCCAAGTAGTCGGATTTCGACCGAATCACTACCCGATAGATGATGTATAATTTCAGCTTTACCGTCGTAGTCGGTTAAAGTTCCCAGTGTTGTGTGTTTGAGGAAAATAGCTGCATTCTCAACTGGTGTCCCAGTTATGGAGTCAAGGACGGTTAATCGCACCTTATTTTGCGCATGAAGCGAAAATAAGGTTGTCAGGAAAATACCTAATATTATAATCCTTGATTGCATTACCCCATCAAATTAAGTATATTTGCATCATTATGGCAAAAGAAATAGAACGTAAGTTTTTAGTAAAGAATGCTGACTTTAAGAATTGGGCATTTAAGAGTATAGAGATTCAACAAGGATACGTGAGCACGGATCCTGAACGGACTGTGCGCGTACGCTTGAAGGATGATAAAGCATTCTTGACGTTGAAAAGCAAGAATATTGGGATAGAGCGCGATGAATGGGAATACCAGATTCCTGTATCGGACGCTAAAGAGATTCTCGAAAGAATGTGCACTAAGCGTATTCTTAAGACTCGTTATCTCGTGGATTACGAGGGATTAACTTGGGAAATCGATGAATTCCATGGAAAACTCGATGGGCTTGTTGTTGCAGAGGTTGAATTGCAATCTCCCGACATCCAAATCTCGTTACCTCAATTTATCGGTCGGGAGGTATCAGACAATCCGTCATATTATAATTCAGCCCTCCTCGACAGGGATTCAGTTGAAGGGCTGATCTGAGACGTTTTATTTTAGTTTCAGTTTAACCACGTTTTCAACGTGGTGAGTATGAGGAAACATATCAACCGGCTGCACATCGATAACCTTATATTTTGCATCCAGTAAAGCTAAGTCACGAGCCTGCGTAGCCGGGTTGCAGCTAACGTATACTATTACCTCAGGCTGAGCATTAAGAATAACGTTAACGACGTTTTCGTGCATTCCGGCACGAGGAGGATCTACAATCATTACATCAGGTCGGCCGTGCTTTTCGATGAAATCGTCAGTGAGCACATCCTTCATATCGCCGGCATAGAAAAGTGTGTTGTTGATACCGTTGGCCTCTGAGTTAAGTTTAGCATCGGCAATAGCATCTTCAACATATTCGATTCCGATAACCTTGCGAGCATTGCGAGCAACAAAGTTGGCAATTGTGCCAGTTCCGGTATAGAGGTCGTAAACGAGTTCATTGCCGGTTAACCCAGCCATATCTCTTGCTACGGAATAGAGCTTATAGGCCTGGCGGGAGTTGGTTTGATAGAATGATTTGGGCCCGATACGGAATCTGAGACCTTCCATATTCTCCTCAATATATTCCTTGCCCGAATGAAGGAGAATATCCTGATCAGCAATCGAATCATTTACTTTCAGGTTGATTACATACATGAGTGATGTAATCTCCGGGAAATTTTCACGTATTGCGTCAAGCACCTTTTTGATTTCCTCCTTGTTATCCTCGCCAAAAGAAACTACAACCATGGTTTCCCCTGTTGTGAGAGTACGAATCATCATGGTGCGCAATAAACCTACATTATTCCTGATATCATAGAATGAGATGCCGTTTTGAATAGCGAACTCTTTTGTAAAGTTACGTATGCGGTTTCCGAGGTCGTCCTGAAGATGACATTTGTGGATGTCAAGAACTTTATCGAAAGCTCCGGGAATATGGAAGCCTGCAGCGTCACGGCAATCGAACACCTCGCCACTATTTAACTGTTCATAGGTGAGCCATTTCTTGTTAGAGAAAGTGTACTCCATCTTGTTGCGATAAGAGTAAATTTCTTCAGAACCAAGCGTTGGACGAATCTCTGGTAACTCAACCTTGGCGATACGAGTCAATGCGTCACTCACTTGTTTCCGTTTCCATTCAAGTTGCTTCTTGTAAGGCAGATGCTGCCAACGGCAACCGCCACAAATGCCGAAGTGTTCACACACCGGTTCTACACGGTCTGGTGACGGTTTGACGAGGCGCACGATGTGTCCCTCAGCATATGAATGTTTTTTTCTGTCAAGTTTGACATCGGCAATATCCCCGGGAGCTCCATAAGGGATGAAGACTACCAGGTCGTTGACACGGGCCAAGCTATTACCCTCAGCTGCAACTGAGGTTATTTCTATATTTTCAAGAACGGGTAATTCTTTACGTTTACGAGCCATAAGAAAAGTAGTTTTATCCCGCAAAGTTAAGAAAATACATAAATATCCGCAACCCTAAATTCTATAACCCCTTTACAATTGTAATCATCAACGAATACTTGTTTTCAATAGCTACTTATCTACTCATAGATAAAACGTAAATTCTGCTTTTGGGTGAGACCAGGTAAAATACAATTATAAAATGGTTATTTTTAATCATTGTAAGGTTTATCCTAACTACTTAACTTTGCAACATAAAATAATTTAATGGTCATATAGTAATGAAAACTCGATTTATATTAGCTTCAGCTATCACATTTTTCGCTAACGTTGCTTCGGCACAATCTCTCGAAAAAATGAACTGGTTCAATGAACCGGAAAACTGGACAATTAATGGAGGTAAACTCACAATGGATGTTACCCCTAACAGTGACTACTGGCGTATCTCTCATTATGGATTCACTGTCGATGATGCTCCTTTTTATTATGCCGAGTATGGTGGCGAATTTGAAGCAAAGGTAAAAATCTCAGGTGACTACAAAGTTCGCTTCGACCAGGCCGGAATGATGATTCGCCTCAATCATGAGAATTATATCAAAACCGGCATTGAATTTGTTGACGGAAAGTATAACCTCAGCACAGTGGTTACACACAAGACATCAGACTGGAGCGTTATTGCTCTTGACAAGTCAGTTGACTTCATTTGGATTAAAGCGGTACGTCGTCTTGATGCAATCGAAATATTCTACTCTTTTGATGACAAGGAATACCACATGATGAGGAATGCGTGGATTGAGGCTAATCATCCCGTAAGGATCGGAATGTTTGCCGCATGTCCTGACGGGAACGGATTCAAGGCCACCTTCTCTGATTTCAAGGTTACTCATCTCCCTGACAAGGTAAGAAGTGAATGGTTAAAGAATAATGCTGAATAATCATAAAAGTACACTGATAGAAATCTTCCTCTAACCATAGCTGAGGTTGCTCGAAGACTACACAATCTTCAGCAACCTCCTTTATTTTTTCTTGTCGCGAAATATCACGATAGAAAATGTGATTTATGTCCGCATTTTTTTATCTTTGTAATGTGAGGATAAAACCAGCCTCATCTTATTCATATGAAAGACATCGAATGTCCCAATTGCCACACAACCTTTCAAGTAGATGAAAGTACTTACGAGAGTATTGTTGCTCAAGTTCGTAACAAGGTGTTTAATGAAGAGTTGGCTAACCGTATGCGTGAAGCTGACGAACAGTTCAAAGCCCGCGAGGAATCAATCCGTCTTAAGGCTGAGAAAGACTATGAACAACGCCTTGCAACTGCCGGGAATGAACAGAGTAAACTCTTGACTGAGATTACTCGCCTCGAAGGAATCATATCAGGTTACGAAGCCTCCAAGAAATCTGCACTTGCTGAACTTAAGGCTCAGAGCACAAAAGAGATGTTTGATGCCCTCGCTGCCAAGGACAAACGAATTGCCGAACTTGAGGCGGAGAATTCCAACAAGGATAGCCGGCACCGCATTCAGTTGCTTGAGCAGAAAAACTTGGGCGATGCTGAACTTCAAAGTAAAATACAGCTCATTACCGAACTGCAGGCTGAGATTCGTTCAAGCAAGCTTGCTGCCGCCAATCACGAGGCCGAACTCAAGGAACA
>JAAVGQ010000049.1 GCA_014800105.1 Bacteroidales bacterium
ATGTCGTGGCTACTCAGGATTTAGCCTCGGTAGTAGTTAACTTCTCAGGTCTTGAGACAATCTTGGGTATGGATTATCCCGAGATAGATATTCTGGCATTACACAAAGATGAAAATAAAACACCTGAGACCGAGGCTCTTCATGAACGATTTGAAGAAGCCGGTTTTGAACATGTATATGTCGACCCTGTAGGTGAGGAATCCGGAGAAGATGTATTGCTTATATTCAAGAAACGACTCTTGGACAAGCTTTCTGCCGGTTATTATGAGTTCTCAGTAACTGCAACTGATATTGATGGCAAGGTCGGAACTGGTTCGCTGAAAGTAATGATAACTGATGCCGTTTCACAAGTAGTTCCTCTGCCTGAAAATTCACCCGCTGTGTGGGCTACTCAGGTTACCCTTACGGGTAACATTCTTAAAGATACTGAGACTGCAGGTTTCAAGTATCGTAAAAAGGGTACTGAAAACTGGAATTATGTGGAAGGTAAAGCTACCTCCCGCGCATTTACCAAGGGAACTAAATATAGTGCTGTAGTAACCGGACTTACACCTAATACCCCCTACGAGTATAAAGCAGTAGCCGGTGAATTTGAGTCAGCCGAAATCAATGAATTTACTACCGAGGACACTCCTCAGTTGCCTAATGCTGGATTTGAGGACTGGTTTATTGAATCTGGAAGTAGAAAACCGTATTACATAGCAAAGTCTAATGATGGTTCTTCACTTTTCTGGGACTCTGGTAACCATGGCTCTGCAACTATGAATAAAAATGTTACTACTCCTGAAACTGGGATTAAGCATTCCGGTGAATACTCTATTAAACTTGAATCGCAGTTTGTAGGATTAGGTACAATAGGTGCTTTTGCTGCCGGTAATGTTTTTGTCGGCTCATTCCTTGGTACAGAAAAAACGACTAAGGGTATCCTTGGTTGGGGACGTCCTTGGAATTCACGTCCAAAAGTTTTAAAAGGATATGTCAAGTATACTCCCCAAGCTGTGAACTATAGTGACATCGATGCAAAGAAGGTTGGAGACATGGATGAAGGTATTGTTTATATTGCTTTAGTCGATGATACTAAAATGTCCTATACTGATGCTGATAAACATGTCCATTCAGGTTGGCCTCAGATTGTAGCAACCAATAATATCAATCAATATGGATTCAAGCCAACTGATGCTAAAGTAATCGGATATGGTGAGAAAGTATGGACATCAGCTACTCCCGAAGAGGGATTGATGGAATTTGAGATTACATTGGAATACTATCGCACTGATGTCAAACCAAGTAATATCATTATAGTGGCTTCAGCAAGCCGATATGGAGACTATTACACCGGTGGTCCATCAGTAATGTACCTTGACGACCTGGAATTAGTGTACTAAAATATAAGGATAAAACTCGAGGCGATGGCCTCAAAAAGGAGCCTGCGACCTCCCGGTCGTAGGCTCTTATTGTGTCAGAATAATAGAATCGGCAGCCTAAGGTCAGAAGGCCTTAAACTCCACTCTGCGTACTTTCAATATGGTGTGCAGAGCCTACCAGTCACGGAGTGACTGAATATATGAAATCTCAGCTTTCAGGAGCCCGTTAGGGCGACTTAGCTGAGGAAGGACATCCCTCATCGAGGCCCTCAGCGTCGTAGATGCTGAACCACCAAACCATATTCAGTCTCTACGAGACTTTTCTGCGCCGCTATATAGACTTTTTTAAGTCCTAATATTGGAATCGGCAGCCTGAGGACTGGGACCATGGGGGCTGCCCATCTGTACAATCTCTTAATCCGTGTTAAAAATTAACATAATCAAGGTGTATGTGACTATTTTTCATGCGATATTTATTTTGCTAATTGTTCTATTTATTAATTTTGCAGTTACTTATACACTAAGCTAACGAATGAACACTGAAGCAAAACAGGAAATTATTGATAAACGCTACCTGCGCATGAGNCGAATNTGGGCTGAGAATTCCTATTGTCAGCGCCGCAAGGTGGGCGCACTGCTTGTCAAGGACTCTATGATTATCTCAGACGGGTTCAACGGTACGCCGTCAGGCTTTGAAAACGTGTGTGAGGACGAGGACGGCCTTACCAAGCCTTACGTGCTGCACGCTGAGGCCAACGCCATCACCAAGGTGGCGCGCAGCAATAATTCCAGCGAGGGATCAACACTCTACGTTACAGCGTCACCCTGCATGGAATGCTCCAAGCTCATCATCCAGGCCGGAATCAAGCGCGTAGTGTTCAACGAGCTTTACCGCCTCGCTGACGGTATCGACCTCCTGAAGCGTGCCGGTGTAGAGTGTGTACACATCCACGAAATAGATTAGTTCCCAATCACTGATAAGTATTGACATTTACTCATGAAGAAACACTCCGTTACCCCCTGGGTACCCATCATAGTTGCACTTACATTCGTGGCCGGCATCGGTGCCGGTCTATACATGAGCCACACATCGGGCCGACAAGCTTCAGAGAAGAAACTTGGGTATATCCTTGACATGATTCAGGCCAACTATGTTGACCCTGTAAACATGGATTCTCTCATCGAGAAGACCTTGCCCTCGTTGCTCTCCAATCTTGATCCCCACTCAGTCTATATTCCTGCGTCATCATTGAAGGCTGTCAACGAAGACCTTGACGGCTCGTTCAGCGGCGTGGGTATCAGCTTTACCCTGCAGAATGACACTGTAACCGTTATCGAGGTAGTGTCAGGCGGACCGGCCGAGAAGGTCGGTATCGAAGCCGGTGACCGCATCGTGACTATTGACGGCGAGCCGTTCACCGGGCCGAAGGTCAACAACGATTCAGTAATGAAAAACCTCCGTGGCGAGAAAGGATCAACCGTGAGCCTCGGAATCAAGCGAAATACCTCGACCAAGCTGCTGTCATTCGATGTTACCCGCGGTGACATCCCCGTGACCTCTATCGACGCTGCCTACATCATTGAGGATGGAGTGGGGTATATTAAAGTAAACAAGTTTGGTCGCACGACTTACAACGAGTTCTTTCAGGAAATGATGAAACTCAAGCAGGACGGCGCCAAGGATTATATTATTGACCTGCGTGGTAACACCGGCGGGTTCATGGAGATGGCAATCCTGATGGCCAACGATTTCCTCGACCGCGGTTCCCTTATCGTTTACACCAAGGGACGTGACGGACGCAACCACGAGTATATCAACGCTGATGGTAACGGTTCGTTCAAGGATGCCGGCATAACAGTGCTTATCGACGAGTTCTCAGCCAGCGCGAGCGAAATCTTTGCCGGAGCTATTCAGGATAACGACCGCGGCGCTATAATCGGCCGCCGTTCTTTCGGCAAGGGGCTTATCCAGACTCAGAGCGTCCTTCCCGATAGCAGTGCAATACGTCTCACAATCGCCCGCTATTACACCCCCTCAGGCCGCAGCATCCAGAAGGACTATTCCGATGCTACAAAATATAGCAATGACCTCATTGACCGCTTCAATCACGGCGAGGCGATGAGCGCTGATTCAATTAAATTTGACGAGAATCTGATGTTCAAGACCGTAGGTGGACGCACCGTCTATGGCGGCGGTGGTATCATGCCCGATATTTTTGTGCCCAACGATACGTCAGGTATCACCCGCTACTACATCAAGGTTGCCAATGCCGGACTGCTGCAGAAGTGGGCATTCAACTATGCCGACGCCCACCGCGCAGAGCTTGCCAGGTGCAAGACTATCGAGGACTTGCTCGCTACGATGCCGTCTGACTATATGATTCTGCGTGACTTCGTGGAGTTCGCTTACCAGAACGGTATTCCCCGCCAGTGGGCTTATATAAACCCTGCGGCCGACTTGATTGTCAGCAGATTGCAGGCACTCGTTGCCCGTGATGCACTCGGCATCCCCGGTTACTACATGATTGACAACCGCCATGATGTGACCGTCCAGGAGGCACTGAAGCAAATCTCGGACGAGGAGAAAACGAGCAACTGAGAGATGAACCGTTGCGCTATTGTAGCTGGTGCAGGTAAAACCATTAGGCCGTCGTGAGCGTTACATATGTGTAAATCCAAAGCAAGCAATAATATGCAATCTCAGATAGCAGAAATAGAGCGTACCGTCTCACGGGTAGCTACCGCGCTTAACACTCCAGGAAAGCTGGAACAGCACATCATGCCTTCATGGCGAGGTTCCATGCCGGCTCCCGAGGCATTGCGCGATATTGTCGATCAGTTTAAGATTGTACTTTTCCCTGATTTTTTTGATCAACTGAGGGGGTGTCGTTCCATGACCGAGGCGCGACTGACGGTGAGCATAGAGCGCCTTTACCGCCTTCTCACGGCCGAGATGACCAAATGTATGGTTGCCAGTGATGAATCAGCTGATGATGATACAGCGCGAACTCGTGCATCAAGTTGCGCGCTTAGTCTGATTGAGCGTTTCCCGGAGATAAAGCGGATGCTGTATACCGACGTGCAGGCTATATATGATAACGACCCGGCAACTGAAGATTATAGCGAGATAATCCTAAGTTACCCTGTGGTACAAGCCATGATTCATTACCGTCTTGCCCACGAGATGGTTAAACTTGGCGTTCCTCTTCTCCCCCGCATACTCACCGAGCTCGCTCACTCGCTCACCGGCATAGATATTAATCCCGGTGCCACTATAGGAGAATACTTCGCTATTGACCATGGCACCGGCGTGGTGATAGGCGAAACATGTATCATAGGTAAACATGTGACCCTATATCAGGGTGTTACCCTTGGTGCCAAGAATTTCACTCTTGACCGCGAGGGACGTCCTGTCAATATTCCGCGACACCCGGTGCTCGAGGATAACGTCACCGTGTATGCAAACTCAACGATTCTGGGACGAGTTACTATCGGGCACGATACGATAATAGGTGGCAATGTATGGCTCACGGAGTCAGTGCCGGCCTATTCCCGTGTAACTCAGCATCATTACCAGAACTCTAACCGTATAACAACTCATAACCCTAACAGCTAAATAAATACATTATGGCAAACGTTCACAAAAATATAACCGAGCTCATAGGCAACACCCCTCTTATTGAATTAAACCGCATGGTTGCTGACCGCAATCTAAATGCACGCGTGCTGGTGAAAGTTGAAGCATTCAATCCCGGGGGAAGTGCTAAGGACCGCATTGCGCTTGCCATGATAGATGCAGCTGAGAAAGCCGGTAAACTCACTCCCGGAGCAACAATCATAGAGCCCACGTCAGGCAATACCGGTGTGGGGCTTGCGTGGATAGGTGCTTCGCGTGGTTACAGGGTAATTCTCACTATGCCCGAGACCATGAGCGAAGAGCGTAAAACCCTACTGCGAGCCCTCGGAGCGGAACTGGTGCTCACACCCGGCTCTGAAGGAATGAAAGGAGCGATAGTACGTGCTGAAGAACTGCATCAGGAGATACCGGGGAGTATTATAATGAGTCAGTTTGACAATCCTGCCAATCCTGAGATACATCGTCTCACTACCGGCCCCGAGATATGGCGTGACACTGACGGTAATGTGGATATTATTGTAGCCGGTGTAGGAACGGGTGGCACTCTGTCAGGAGCATCCCGGGCTTTGAAAGCGTGTAATCCGGCGCTGAAGGCTATTGCAGTAGAGCCGGCCACATCCCGCGTGCTCGAAGGTGAGTCCGCAGGCCCTCACAAGATTCAAGGAATAGGTGCCGGGTTTATTCCTGCCAACTATGACCCGACGGTTATTGACAGTATCGAGTCAGTTACCGATAAGGAGGCGATGGACACCATGCGCGAGCTTGCAGCAAAAGAAGGCATTTTTGCCGGTATCTCGTCAGGAGCTGCTCTTGCGGCTGCTCTCCGTCAGGCAGCTGATCCGGCCAACGCCGGAAAAACTATCGTCGCCATTCTTCCCGATACCGGGCAGCGATACTTGTCAATGCTCTGAATCATTCAGTCATCCACACGAAATGTGATGTAATAATCGAAGAATATTAAATGCTTAATATAGTACTATGGACAAGAACGAAATAAGAAGAATCGTAAGAAATCACAAGTCATTGCTCAATGAGACCGACCGCATTGCCGGCGTGCGTAGCGTGTTTGATCGCCTTGAAAAACTCGCGGCGTTCATGATGGCTGACAATATCCTGATGTACAACTCGCTTCCCGACGAGGTTTCCACACGTGAGTTTATCGAACGCTGGGCCGGACGCAAACGTTTTTTCCTTCCCCGGGTGAATGGAGTTGACCTTGATGTCCTTCCCTATGACCGCGCAAGAATGCACCTCGGCGCGTTCCGTATTGAGGAACCTGACGGTGACGATATTACTGATGTGAACACAATAGACCTCGTGGTTGTGCCTGCTGTTGCATATGACCGCAGCGGTAACCGCGTGGGGCGGGGAAAAGGCTACTATGACAGGCTCCTCTCGCGCATCAAGGCCGTCAAGGTGGGCGTTGGCTACGACTTCCAGCTCTTTGACAGGATTGACGTTGAACCCCATGACATCCCCGTCGATATAGTCATTACCGAGACCCACTTCCACTCACGCCACTGATTGAATCTATTAAAAGGGTGGAAATGATGGCCAGTAGCGGAATATTTCGTACCTTTGTGATATGATTTCGATTAACAACCTCTCGGTAGAATTCAGTGCACGCTCACTGTTTGACAATATCAACTATGTGATTAACCGCAAGGACCGTATTGCCCTTGTAGGTAAGAACGGAGCCGGAAAATCAACGATGCTCAAGATCATTGCCGGCTTGCAGTCTCCCACATCGGGCAGCGTTGCTGTTCCTCAGGGTATCACCATTGGTTATCTTCCGCAGCACATGACTATCAGTGACACCTCGACAGTGCTTGACGAGGTGCGCACGGCTTTTTCTCATGTTGACGAGATGCGTGCCGAGCTTGACCGCGTCAATGAGCGTATGCTCGCGACGACCGACTACGAGAGTCGCGAATACCAGGAACTCATTGACCGCATGACCACGCTCACAGAACAGCTTGCCATGGAGGAGAGCGAAAACTTTGAGGCTGAGATGGAGAAGACACTCACCGGCCTCGGTTTCAGCCGAGAGGATTTTAATCGCCACACGTCAGAATTCAGCGGCGGCTGGCGCATGCGCATCGAGCTTGCCAAGCTCCTCCTGCGCCGTCCTGACGTGCTGTTGCTCGACGAGCCCACTAACCATCTTGATATTGAGTCAATCCAGTGGCTCGAAAACTTTCTTGTCTCCAAGGCTAATGCAGTGGTGCTGGTGAGTCATGACCGCGCTTTCATTGACAACGTCACAACACGCACTATCGAAATATCACTGGGTAAGATTTACGACTACCAGGTAAATTACAGCAAATATGTAGAGCTGCGTAAGGAGCGTCTCGAGCAGCAGATGCGCGCCTACCAGAATCAACAGAAGCAGATTCAGGATACCGAAGACTTCATTGAGCGTTTCCGCTACAAAGCGACCAAGGCCGTGCAGGTGCAGAGCCGCATG
>JAAVGQ010000050.1 GCA_014800105.1 Bacteroidales bacterium
CAGTGAAGGGGAGTTCGAGTTCTTCCATGAGCGCGCACACCTGCTTCCAACCGTCAGTGGCGGGATCATAGCAAACGACGTCACCTGTGAGAATGGCCATATCGGGTTGTTCAGCCTTTACAATTGCTCTGATTGTTTCAAAGGTTGTATCGGTTGTCGCATCGTATGGCTTGAGGTGCATATCAGTGAACTGCACTAGCTTGAAGTGACCGTCCTTGAAGGAAAGCTCAGGTTGAGAGGTTCCCTCAGTGTACGAAGTGCCTCCACATGCCGTGAGCAACGGGAGGGCCAAAAATACATATAATGATTTCTTCATAATTTGTTACTGACGGCTTAGTAGCGATTTTGTTCAGGAGTTACATTAACGGTTTTTTCCTTGTTGTCACCGTAGATGACTTTCAGCTTGAAGGGAACGTTACTGTTAACAGTGAGCTTGGGTTCCTCAGCTTCAGAGCGGCGCTTGTCAACACGGAGGCTGATATTACCGTCAGGACCAAAGGGATAACGGTCAATCCCGTGCTCGTCTGTGAGGTGCATGTCCCACACGATTTCCTCCTCAGGATAGTTACCACGAATACCGAAGATAAACTCGATGAGCTCAGCAATTGGTGGCAGGCCACCCCATCCCACGAAGTCCTTGCGGGCCATGAAACCGGGCTCGGTAGCCTCGGGTGAATAGTATTCAAAGAATGTACCGGTGTCCTTGTACACGTCAAATGCATGCTTATAGTGCTGAGTTGCAACATCATAAGCAAGATCACGGTAACCATTTTCGGCAAGACCCTTGATTACCATATAGTTGGCTCCCGGCCAAACTCCACCCTGCCAGTAACGGCCGTTTTCCTTATACTTTGGATTGTCAGCCGACAGGGAGGGAATCATACCGGGGCGGCGGAATTCAGTGGTATCGTTGAGATGAGCAACGAGGCGGTCCATTTTTTCCTTGTCAAGGACATCAGGAGTATAGAGTGCCCAGAATGCCCCGATGCCCTTGGTGGGGCAAAGCGAGCCGTCACGATACTGGTCATAGAGGAAACCGGTCTTCTCATCCCACATGTTTTCACCTACATACTTCTGAAGCATCTTGGCTTCATCCTCGAAGTCCTCGATTTCCTGCCAGCGCTCGGTGAAGAATCCCATCTCGAGAAGCTGGTAGGCTGTCATGATTTGCTGGAGGTTGGTATCGAGCCATGTCATGTGACCGTGGCTGTAAATCTGGTTATATTCCTCAGGAACCCGGGGCATGTTGTCCATGCCTGTGCCCCACCCGCTTGACCAGTAGGTACCGTTCTGCCAGGTGTGGTTGTTACGGAGCCACTTGTAATAACCAGAAAGAACCGGGAAGACGGTGTGCAGCCGGTCGAGATCACCAAACTGCTTGTAATATTCCATTTCAGCCCATGGCATGAGATTGGGGCCGGTGCTCACAGGATCATAACGTTCGAAACAGTCAGCTCCATCGCCCTTGATTTCGCGGCAGATGAAACCGTCAGGATGTTGCTTGGCATAGAAGTTATCAAGCGTGCGCTGGAACGGGAAGAAACGGGCGCCATACTTGGCGAACATCAGTATGAACGAGGTGTCCCACATGAAGATATTGCCGTTATAGGCTGTATCAATGTAGGTTACAACGAAACCTGAACCATCCTGGGGATGAGTAAGGTTCTTTACTGCAATCTCCCAGGCCTTCCAGTACATTTCTATTTCCTTTTCATGGCCGGGCCACACGGGAACGGGAAGTATCTCCTTAGCCTCAGCAAATGTGCCTATGGGGAGACTGTCAGGTTTCATCACGCGGAAGATGTTCTCAGCCGTGAGAGGTTCCTTGACGTAGGTGTTCTTATAGGGCAACTTATACTTGGTATCGTTACCACAGCTTTGAGCACGCATGGCCGCGGGCACAAGTAGTGCCGCGGCCATGGTTGCAAGTATTAGTCTCTTTTTCATTCTTTAAGTTTCAGCAAATCCATGATACGGTTAGCGATATCAGTGTTCTCAATGATACCGGTGAAGTTTTCCGAGCCAGGACCGAAAGCGTAGATGGGAACCATCACGCCACTGTGACCTCCGGTTGAGAACTTACACACGATTTTACCTTCATTGAGGTCGCCGTCAACAAGGGTAAGACCACCTGTTTCGTGGTCGGCAGTAACAACAACGAGAGTCTCGCCATCCTTAGCAGCCCACTCGAAAATAGCACCAACGGTGCGGTCAAAGTCGTGNACTTCCTGCATGAGGAGGTCGATATCATTGAAGTGGCCATAGTCATCAAGCTGTGAACCCTCAACCATAAGGAAGAAACCGTTAGGGTTCTTATCGAGGAGTTCNATAGTCTTCATAGCTGCACGTTCGAGATAATTTCCACGGTCAGCAGGCAGAGGGGTATCATGGGGATGAGTAACGCAGAACACCTTGCCACCATTGATTTTCTCATACTCGTCAAGTGAACGGGGNGTCTGGAATCCTTTAGCCTCGAGTTCCTTGAAGAGGTTGCGGCCGTCAGCACGATTTTCCATTTTCTCACTACCGGTTCCCACAACGATATCAGCCTTTGTATTAACATAGTCAGCCATTACNGCGTCTTCNTTATCACGNTCNACAATGTGACAGCAGAAGTCGCCGGGAGTTGCATCCCACAGGCGGCAGGTCACAGCAACGCCTGAACCAAGTCCCTTTTCGTTAGCATACTCGATGAGTGATTTAGCGGGTTTACCCTCACCGTCAACACCCACTGAATGATAGTTAGTCTTCTTGCCTGAAGCAAGCGCGGTGCCACCGGCACCTGAGTCAGTGATAAGTTTATCAAGGCAGTAAGTCTTTGACAGACCCACGTACTGAGCGTTGTCGAGCCAAAGCTTGCCGCGGTTGGCAGTCCAGGCTGAGTACATGTGCATGAGGCTCATGCCGTCGCCGATCATGAGGATGACATTCTTCACTTTGTTACCTTTGGGAGCCTCGATGACAGCTACATCATAGGGGTTTTCCATAATATAGGTGAGTTCCTTATCGCGTCCTTTTTCAGCATGGAGCGCGGGGGCAACCATTGCGCAGGCAAGAGCCATGCAAGCTATTTTAGTAAATTTCATAGTTATAGTTGTTTAGATATAAATTTATTAGATTTAATGATTATATTACTTAACGGTGAAAGTAGCGAGAACGGGAGCATGGTCACTGAGGAACTGCTCGTTCTCAGTCTCAGCAAGCACACCGAAACGTGTTACATCAATGTCGCCACGAACGAAGATATAGTCAATCAAGGGACGGTACTGGTAGGGCAGATTGCCAAAATCATGCCAGCTCCATGAGGGACCGTAAACGACCTCGGCAACCTCGCGGGTGTTGGTGAGATGGTTAGGATCATCAGGGTTGGTAACGTGGGCGATTACGTCACTCTCAGGATTCGAGTTAAAATCGCCGGTTACAACTACGGGAGCACCCTGGCTGAGCTCGTTGACCTTCTGGAACATCAGGTTGATACCCTCACGGCGGGCAACCTTACCCACGTGGTCTAGATGAGTGTTAAGAGCGAGGAGTTCCTTGCCGCTTTCACGGTCACGAAGGCGTGCCCACGTTGCTACGCGACGGCAAGCGCCATCCCATCCAAGCGAGGGTTCTTCAGGAGTCTCGCTGAGCCAGAACGTGCCTGATTCAAGGTTGTCGAAACGATCAGTCTTGAAGAAAAGCACGTTATACTCGCCGTCCTCCTTACCATCTTCACGAGCAACGCCAATGGCAGTGTACTGGGGCAGACGCGCCTTGAGGTCCTGAAGCTGATTGTGTAGAACTTCCTGGGTACCAACGATGTCAGCATCATAGAAACGAATTGCATTTGCTGCACGATCTTTACGATACTTCCAGTTGTCGAGGCTGTCCTCAGGATTGTCATAGCGAATGTTGAATGACATTACGTTGAACGACGGGTCAACGTCGTTGTTCTTTCCGCCCTGGCATGATGCGAGTGCCAATGCTACTGCCGGAATGACAAGAAATTTTTTCATTTTAATATAAGGTTAATTGTTGGTTTAGTATTCTATGGTAATTATTAGACTGCCGGTGACGGCTTTAGTTTAATGCTTGAGCACTGAAACCGGGATTGCCGTGAAGTTGTCAGAGCCGGGGATTTTCCAGTCCCAGCCAAACTCTTCTCCTTCATAGTCCTCAAAGTAAAGAAGGCGGAAGGGGTGCAGCCCGGGCTCAAGACCTATTGAACCTTGAGCGGCAACGGCAGCGTGACCACCGTCATTGTTCACAACAAGCTTATTGCCGATATAAAGCACTGAGCCATCATCAGTTGTAGTGCGGAATGTGTAGACACCCTTAGCGGGAACGTCAATGTAACCGTCAAAGATGAATGCAAAGTGGTCCTCCTGCCGGGCCTCCTTGATTCCGGGTTCGGCAAGCGTGCCTTCCTTAATCTTGGTTCCCTTGGTAATATCAGCTGTCTTCTCACAGAGTCCCTCGAAATAGGTGTAATGCACTCCATCCTGAATTGAAGCTACCTTTACAGCGGGCTCGAAGGTAATCTTGGTCGCATTCATCTCCATAACGGGACTGTTTTCAAGCCCATCCTTAACAGCGATTGCTTTCACGGGACAAGACTCGGTGATGAGAACAGGTGATTCATACTTGTTTGACTCTACAGTGGGAACCGTGCCGTCGAGAGTATAGTAGACAGTAGCTCCGGGAGTTGCGCAACCCATTGAAACCATGATTGAATCAGGGAACATGTAAATATCTTCCTTAACGAAAGGAGTAGAAACTCGCTTGACGCCAGTCATTGAGTAAGGCGCTGTAGTAGCGATGTCAGTACCGCGTGTCTTGACGGGCTTGTCAGTGAGCGTGAAGTTGAGAACACCACCTTTCTTGAGTTCTGCAAAATCAATGAAGTTAGTTTCGATTTCCTTGCCGTTAAGCTCTACCCTCTCTATGTAAATATTCTTGGCGGGATTGTTAGCGATGATAGTGAGAGTAGTGTCTGGTGAAACTTTCACAACAGCTTTATCAAAGAGAGGAGTTGTGAGAGCGAATTGACCGTCACCGGGAGCCACATCATAGAGACCGAGCGCTGTGAGGACATACCATGCTGACATCTGACCCACATCCTCATTACCACAGATGCCCTCAGGCGTGGGCTGGTACATCTCGTCAAGCAGTCGGCGAGTCATTTCCTGAGTCTTCCAGGGCTGACCTACGTAATTGTAGAGATATGCGATGTGGTGGCTGGGCTCGTTGCCGTGAGCATACTGCCCCACGAGACCGGTAATATCGCTCAGGTCACCTTCAACGGTGGATGTGGTATAGAAGATTGAGTCGATAGCGTTGGCAAATCGTTCCACACTACCATACGCATTAATCATGCCATTCACGTCATGCTGGGCACCGAAACGGAACTGCCAGGGAGTAGCCTCAGTGAGATCGCGGCTAACCGCTGCGGGATTGAAAGGATGGTCCCAGTTACCGTCTGAACGACGGCCACGGAAGAAACCGGTGTCACCGTCAAACACATTGAGGTAATTCTCAGCACGGCGATAGTATTCATCAGCTACATCATTGCGACCCATAGCTTCAGCCATGCGTGCGAGGCACCAGTCGTCGTAGCTATACTCGATGGCACAGGAAACTGATTCACGCTTGGAGTTGCTGGGGATATAACCTAATTCAGCAAACAGGTCTCCACCCTTTCGCGGTGTATTTGATGACGCAATCATGGCTTCGAGCGCCTTTTCAGCATCAAAGCAACGCAATCCCTTGAGGTAAGCATCAGCGATTACCGACACGGCGTGACGACCAATCATGCAACCTGTCTCGCCTGAACCAAGCGGCCAGATGGGGAGTTCACCCTGAGCGTCATAGATATCAAGCATTGAGTTAACCATGTCACAAACAAACTCGTCGTTTACAAGAGTCTGTAAAGGATTCCATGCACGGTAGGTGTCCCACAGCGACATTGTTGAATAGAATTTACCGTCAGGAGCGGTTGCAACCTCGCCGTTATTGCGACGATACTGACCGTTAACGTCGCTCATGAGGTTAGGTGCTATCATCGTGTGATAGAGGGCAGTATAGAAATTCTTTTGATGGTCGGGTGTTCCGCCTTCAACGGTAATCACGTCAAGGGCATCAGCCCACATCTTGTTAGCGTTATCTGATACTGCATCAAAATCAAGAACAGGAACTTCGGTATTGCGGTTCTCCACGGCATTCTCGACGCTTACGCCCGAGATGCCTACAGCTGCAACGAGCGGCTCGCCGGTGTTCTCAAATGTGAGAAGTGCTGCGTGTCCATCTTTCACCACCTCAGCCTTCACGATGGGTCGAGAAAAGTCAGTTGAGAAATAAACATGATGAAGAGGTGTCCATCCTGAAGTCACGCGGTGTCCTGAGATTGTTGTGGTACCGTCAACGGCAGCGATTGACGCTTCGTTGATAGTCTCGTCACCTGCGATTGAATTATCAAGATCGATGATTACCTGAGCGGGAGCACCGTCAGCAAAGGTATAGCGATGTAAACCCACGTGAGGAGTCGCGGTTAGCTCCACGAGAATATTCTCATTGTCGAGTTTCACGCTGTAGAATCCCGGAGTCGCCTTCTCGTTAGCGTGACTGAAGGTTGCCGGAACAAACAGAGTGTCGGCCGCAAGATCGACCGTCATTGACGTGGGACGGAAAAGGATGTCACCGAGGTCACAGCAACCGGTACCGCTCAGATGAGTGTGAGAAAAACCATTGATAGTGTTGTCACTGTAGTGATAGCCTGAGCATGCATCCCAGTTTCCTGAACGGGTGTCAGGGCTCAGCTGTACGCCACCAAACGGAGTGGTTGCTCCGGGGAAAGTGTGGCCGTGGAATCCGGTTCCCACCATAGGGTCGGCAAGCTCTACCGGAGTCTTTGTCTCATGATTGCCACATGACCAGCACGACAGGGCAAGGGCAAAAACAGGTAAAAGATTGGGCTTCATTTTGTTATATTAAGACTGGTTGTTAATTTTGGTTTGATTGATGTGAACGTCTACCTTGAACTGTTACCAAATGGACAGCTTTCATGACACTGTCTTTCAAGTTTACAAATATAATAAATATATCATCATAACACCCTTAAAACTACGTTATTTTTTATAAAAATCCCCCTCCAATTTCGCAATGTCGTTACAATACGTAGTACCCCAGTAGGGACGTGATATATCACGTCCGCCATTAAATCGGTGAAATTATGGTTGCTGACGCGAAATTTCGCGTCCCTACAATTTTCTTTATAAAAAAACCGGAACTGGTTTTTAGGCCAATTCCGGTTTAGAACTTAGTGTTAAATTTAATTACTGATAGTAGGGAAGCTGTTTGAGAGCACCATTAGCGTTAACAACCTGCAATGAGGGATAAGGGAAAGTCATCATACCATCAACGTAGGGAAGTTTTGAATCACAACCCTGATATTCGATAACTTTATACGCTGAGTTGGGATCCTTGCGGTCGTCATGGAGACGAATCATTGACTGAGCATTAAGTTCAGCAAGCGCGATAGCCTTGATGGTAGCATCGCTTGAACGGGTCCAGCGCTTGAGGTCAAAGAGATAGTTGGTGTACTCGAACGCGAGCTCACAACGACGCTCGTGATAGAGTTCTTTCATTGTAGCATTGCCAGTGATGGGAGTAAGACCTGAACGCTCACGAATTGCGTTGATGTCTTTAGTTGCAGCTGCACCATTTCCGAGCATGATGTTTGCTTCAGCACGGAAGAGAAGCATTTCAGCAAAACGCATCATGGGGAAGTTAATACGAACTACACCGTTATCAGCGTTAGAGCAAGCGATACCTGATGAGAAGCAGTCAGCGGGACCATACTGGTGCTGATACTTATAAACCATGAATCCTGCAGCATAGTCCATACCGTCATAGAATTTCATGGGAGTACCTACCCAATCAAATTCATCGCCGTAGCTGAGCATAGAGTAGCGCATGCGCTTGTTATTCACGCCGTCCTTGAGGAATTCCTCGTAAATCTGGTTGGTGGGTTTGATGTAACCCCAGCCATTGTAACCGTCACCACCGAATGCGGGATCAGTCAGAATAGGCCAGCTCTTATCTACGAGCATAACGCCGGGAAGCTTACAACCACCAAACTGTGAACCGTAGCTTGCAGAGTTAGAGGGGAAAGACCACATATACTCCTTGTTCCAGAAGTTTGCGAAGTCCCAGCCGAAGATTTCTTCGTAAGATGAAGCAAGACCACGACCGTAGGTAGTTTCAAGAGTGTTAACGCAGGTGATTACGTCGTTCCACTTTGAGGGTTCCCAGGTTGCCCAGTAAGCAAGAGTCTTGGCCTTGTAACCGAGAGCAGCAGCCTGGTGAGCGCGTCCCTGATTAGCTTCATCGTATTCTTCAAATTTAGGAAGATACTTGATAGCGTTATCCATATCCTGGCAGATAAGGTCATAGTTATCCATGACAGTCTTCTGCTGAGTGGGGATTGAGTTGTCATATTCACCGGGCAGGTAATCTTCCCAACGTACGAAAGGACATCCGAGCTCATCGGTACCATAACGGTGGGCAATCCAGAAATGGCAGAAACCACGCTGGAAGAAAGCTTCACCAAGGGTGCGGGTTTCTACATCACTCAGGTTGTCAACGCCTTTGCGCATGAGACCGTGGATAATATAGTTACAACGGGCAATATTGCTGTAGAAACGGTTGAACGTGGTTCTCAGGGGATCCTCGTCACCGGTGTATGCACGGGTTGCAAGAGAGTTGAATGAACGTGAGCGACCCCATACGATATCATTTGCAGCAGCCTGTTCGTAGAATAGGTTACGACCGAACATGTCCTCCACAGGAATATCCTCATAGACACGGTCAATAGCGTCGATTGATTGCTGGTCGTTAGTGAAATAGTTAGTGGTCATTGCATTACCCTCAGGCTGCACATCAAGGAAGTCATTACAAGAAGAAAGGGTGAATGCTACTAACGCTGATGCTATAATATATTTATTCATAATAGGCATTAGTTTAGTAAGTTAAGTTAACACCAAGAGAGAATGCACGAGAAACGGGGAATTTCATTGCGTCGAAACCGCCACACTCGGGGTCTACACCTGAATACTTGGTGATTGTGAAGAGGTTCTCACCTGCAACATAGAGATTGAGACGGCTGTTGCGGTTCTTGAAGTAGTTGCACTTCTGAACGAGTGAGGTAAGATCGTAGTTAACGGTCATGCTCTTGAGACGGAGGTAAGAAGCGTCCTCAAGGTACCAGTCACTTGCAGTTGTGAAGTTGCCGTTGGCATCCTGCTTTGAAAGGCGGGGGATATTGGTGTCGGTATTAGTGGGAGTCCATGCGTTAAGGATCTCGCTTGAACGGTTGAAGTTTCCTTCAGTATCATTGAGAAGAACTGACTTAGCCGCATAGAATGCCTGTGCACCGCCTACACCCTGGAACATTGCGTTAACTGAGAGATTCTTCCAAGTGAAACCGAGTGTGAGAGCGTAAGTAGTTGTAGGCATGGCGTTACCCATGTACTGACGGTCTTCATCGTTGATCTTGCCGTCACCGTTGAGGTCCTGGAACTTAAGGTCACCGGGCTGTGCACTGGGCTGAATCTTGTTACCGTCGGGACCAACATAAGCGTCAATCTCAGCCTGGCTCTGGAAGATACCAAGATTCTTGATGAGGTAGAATGAGTTAAGAGGCTGACCTTCAGCAGTCTGGTAAATCCAGGGGATGATTGAACGGAAAGAGTTACCGCTTGATGACCAAACGCCCTTAGAACCGTCAGCATTGGTTACACCTATATCAGTAACCTTGTTAGTGAGGTAAGCGAAGTTGGCTGATACCATGAAGCTCCAGTCCTTGTTAACCTGCTGGTTCCATGTAGCGAGAACTTCGACACCACGGTTACGGAT
>JAAVGQ010000119.1 GCA_014800105.1 Bacteroidales bacterium
TGGTCCGGCCCCTTGCCGCATGGCGCTCCCCGACCGAAGAGAGTTTTGCTCTATCTTCGGTAGAGCTCTATATCGACATGTGGAGTCTGTCGTTTTATTACGGCAAACATTCGGCAGATAAGTTTGAATTTTACTGCGTTCATGATGCAACCGTGTGATTTTCCCTGTGCTCGCTTTCGCTCATAATATGCTTTAAGTTGAGCATCGTGATTGATGGCGCTACGTGCTCCTTCGGTCAAAAGACTTTTGATTTCGCTGTGACCCGCATGGCTGACGTGATCTCCACCTCTGACTGATGTTCCGGATTGATTGGACAATGGGCTGACGCAGCTGAATTTAGCATATTGCCGTGCTGTTTGGAAGCGAGTGAAGTTACCGGTGGCTATTATGGTCATGACTGCGTTGACAAGACCGATTCCGGGGATAGATGTCAGCAACTCATAGTTTGTATTAATAGCGTCATCAGACTTTATCTCCTTTTTGATCTGATTCTCAATGGCTTTTATTTGCTCGGTAAAAACCTCCGTCAATTTCTCCATACGTCGCCTGGTCACGCTGTCGGTAACTGTTTTTACCTGATTGAGGTAAGATGCCCTGGTACGGACTGCGAGTTTTCGCTCGTTATAAAGCTGCCTTAATTTCTTGATTATTGGAGTTTCCGGTTTTGATGGAGTAAGCTTTTCTCGCATGGTATAGACGTAGTCTGCAATGAATTGGGCATCTGCCTTATCATTCTTATTGCGTCCACGCGCTCCTGCGTTTTTAACATCCAACGGATGAAGTAATACGAAGGCTATGTCTTTCTTGAAACACCATTCAGCTAAGGCGTTAGAATATACTCCTGTATGCTCCATGGCAATGACGGCTTCTTTTATGTTGATCTTAAAAGAACGTAGCCACTTGCGCAGAGCTTGAAAGCCCTCCAAGTCATTGGAAACCTGGGTGTGTTGGAAACTGCCGTAAGTCTTGCCTTTTTCAAAAATGGCAAAGTCGAGGGTGTTTTTTGATACATCGCACCCGATAAAATGTTTAAACTCCGATAAATTATTCATACCTTTGTAGTTGATTAATAGTTGAATGCATCCATAACTTTTAGTAGACATTGAGGTCTAGAAATCTAGCTTGATGTGTTCAACAAATAAGGCAGAGACGGACTGTAACCGCGGTAAGCCCTCAGTGGCTAGCTATCAATAAAGTTCACCGTCTCTGTCTTTCTTTTTAACAAATTCAAAGTTAGTTGTTAATTTTGAATTCCGATACAAAGGTAAAAGCTATCAATGATTCAACCCTATCGGGTTGTTCTTACGACGTTATCGTATTTTTATTGTATGGCAAGTAACTAAATAATGTTAACGCACGGAATATTTTCACCTCAACACTTGGTGAATTGACTATCATTTTATAATTTTGTAAATGCTGAAATAGCGAAAAATACAGGAAGAACACATTTCCACATTAAAACCAACCATTCTTTAACCTCTAAAATTTTACAGCCTATAGCATAATCGTTACTCTAACAATTAAAAAGTAAAGTAATGCAAAAGAACAAACAGCTGACTGACGAGCAGTTGGTAGCTGCGTATGCTAACGGTAGCAATGAATCGTTTGACATCCTCCTGGGACGCCACAGCGATCGCGTATATACCTACATACTGCACATAGTCAAGGACCCTTCCCTTGCCGACGATATTTTTCAGGAAACCTTTGTCAAGGCTATCACCACCATAAAACAAGGTCGATACTCTGAGAGCGGGAAATTTGCCGCATGGATTACGCGCATTGCCCACAACCTCATCATTGACAGCTTCCGCCAGGACAAGGCTGAGAANACATTCTCAGCCGACGATGAATCAACTGCCAACGTCTTTAACCGTCGCGAGCTCGCTGACGGCAATATCGAGGATACCCTCGTCAAGGAACAGATACACGCTGACGTGAGACGCATCATGGACTCTCTCCCCGAGTCTCAGCGCGAAGTGCTCGACATGAGATTCTTCCGCGACATGAGCTTCAAGGAGATTGCCGAGGCCACCGGGGTGAGCATCAACACCGCCCTGGGACGCATGAGGTATGCCGTAATGAACATGAGGCGTATCGCTGAAAAGAACAACATCGTGCTGACGGCTTAACCCCGCCGGCACTTTTTTTAATAACATACTGTGTTTCCCCTCATTATCTTGCATATTGTAAAATATTTCCATATATTTGCCGATAAAGAATCTTAAACCTATTTTTTTAACCATAAAAACTNNGANNAATTATGCNTGCANATTTCAACATGTCATCAACAGTAAGGGGATTGAAAGTATTTTACATCGTGCTCCTGTTACTCTTCAGCGGTATTCCATCCATAAATGCGACCACTGAAACCACTCAAGCACCGGAGACATCGGAGGAAACTCCAGCGTGGCCAGTTGTAGTCATGGCTTCAGACTTAATGGCTGAAGTTGAGGCTGTAGGCGGGGAATGGATACCCGCACAATATCTCTCATCAAGCGGTAAATNAGACTTTGATTATTCAGGATTTCTTCTTCGTCCGGCTAATGCCGCGATAGTCGTCAGGGAAGATGNGCTAAAAAAGTTCATCAAGGACGATGATGAGATTTACAACCGCGCGAATTACGAAAAAATAACTCCTGACGAATTTAGAGCAATGCCTCAAAACAAGATTTTGAGCATTATGATCATTAAAGCCGATGACGGGAAACGTTCTATTAGAGTAAATCTCAACGATAATGGCTATAATAACAATCCCCTTACAGCAATAGCTGTCGACCTTTCTCTGGCTTCGAGAATACACCTAATGAACATATGTGGCGAGCCGATTATGTCAAATTAACGAATTAATTACTGATTGACAGCAATGGAGATTTCACCCTTCATTGCTGTTATTTTTTTTGATTTGGTTGATATTTTTACTACATTTGCAACTGAAATGAAAAGGGAACGGGGTGAGAATCCCCGACAGTACCCGCTGCTGTAAGTTCTATCCATCTCACGGGATAAAAACAGGCTCAGCAATGTCACTGGCATCACAACAACGTGCCGGGAAGACGAGCCTCGTCAGTGAACAAGTCAGAAAACCTTACTTTTCAACCACTACTTGATGATGGCCCCGGGACATGGGCTCTTTTCACGTCGGTCCCCCTCCATGAGAGCGCGCCACGCCAGCCGTGGTTGTTGTGAAACCCGCCCCGTTAACCGTCAGCAAGGATGTTTATACGGGATTTTTTATATCCAAACGCTTATACAACAACCACCACAATGAAAATCAAATCACTTTTACTCGCAGCCACCTGCGCCCTGCTCGCGCTCTCTTCCTGCCACCACCGCTACGAGGTGGAAGCCCCCGAGGGCGAATACGTACCTGACGCTACCGGCGGCAACGGCATGCTCGGTTTCTACATCCTCAACCAGGGCAACATGGGCTCCAATAAGTGTACGCTCGACTATTTTGACTACGCGTCAAAGAGTTACTACAGGAACATCTATGCTATCAAGAACCCCAATGCAATACTTGAACTGGGCGACACCGGCAACGATATGAAAATATTCGGCACCCTGCTCTTTATCACCCTCAACGGTAGCCACAAGGTGGAAATGCTTGACGCATACACAGCCGAGCGCGTGGGTCAGATTGACGTGTCATCACCCCGCTATCTGGCTTGCGACGGCCAGTATGTCTACGTTTCAAGCTACGTGGGAGGCGAGGATGGCCGCGGAACAGTCAGGAGAATCGACCCCGGCACGCTCAGCGTCACCGGCACCTGTGAGGTGGGCTATCAGCCTGAAGAAATGGTTATCACTGACGGCAAGCTCTACGTTGCCAACTCAGTGAACCTCACCACCAACGAGTATGACAACACAATCAGCGTCATCAAGCTCGACTCCTTCACCAAGGTAGCCGAAATCGAGGTAGCAATCAATATGAACCACATGAAGATCGACGAGTTTGACAACATCTGGGTCACCTCACGAGGAAACTACTATGACGTGCCCGCGTCACTCGTGATGCTCTCAAAGCAGGATGGAGAGTATGCCGTAGCGAAGACTTACGACATGCCAGCCTCCAACATCGCCATGCGCAAGACGTGGCTCTACTCTTACCAGGTGACTTACGATGCCAACTGGAATGCCACCAACACCTTCACCGTGGGCACAATCAACTCCAAGGGCTTCACCGACACCCCCACTAACTTCTTGAACGGATCAATCGCATCAGAAATCGAGTCACCCTACTGCATCGACGTGCAGCCCAACGACGGCACAGTGTTTATCACTGACGCCAAGAACTACGTATCGTCAGGCAAGCTCTACTGCTTCAGCTCCAAGGGCGACCTCCAGTGGCAAATCAACACCGGCGACATCCCCTGCTGCCTTGCCTTCCTCCCCGCCCTCTACACCAACCCCTGGTAACCATTCCATCGCTATAAAATTAGATTGTAAACGCGTGACGAGTTTCACGCAGCTACAAGGTTTGCATCCCGGCACGGTCTCCACAGGCCGTGCCCTCTTATTTTGTTCACCGTTCACGCCGCCAGGGGGGCACGGAGGTCGTGAACGAACACTCACAGCGCCTACCTACTCAACGCTTATAATGGGCTTATTGAAATATGACGACAACATAGCGAGAGTTGAAATAGTAAAATTATGCTCTCCGCTCAGCCACCTTGTTATCTCACTGGGACGCTTGCCGATCGCATCAGCAAATTGCTTCTTTGAAAGACCTTTTTCCTTCATCAAAGCGTCAAGCCTGTTTGAAATCTGAAATGAAAGCCGGGCCTCAGCTCTCTCTTCTGGGCTTACACAACTCAGAAGTTCTCTCAGTGAAGTTTTCGCGTTTTTCATATATCAAAAGTTTTATCAGTTTCAATTTCACGTTCTGTTATTATAACACTCCCGTCTGCTATGCCTTCCCTTAGCACCTCCTCAAATCGCTGCAGAGTCATAACGTATCCCTTCAAAGTTTCATCCTCATCATAGGTGCGGGTTTTCTTTTCGCCACCATTTCCCAAAATCAGTATACGGTCAGAAAGCCTCAAAGCATATAAACGAAGTTTAGAACGTAACGTTGGGAGCGCTACCACTGAGTCCTTCATCTTACCTTCAGGTCTGAAATAACGCTCCAGCGAACCAAAATCAAGAATCTGTGAAATGAATTTCGCAATAATTCTGAAATCCTTATTAAGCTCACCGTCAGACTGAAACTTTGCAACAAATTTCTCAAATTCGTTCAAATCATCATCAACGAATTGTATTGTATAAACAGTGCAATTCTCGCTTTGATCCAATAAAAGAAGTTCTAACTAACTCACTCATTATTATCAATCATTTATTTATAAAACAAAGATACATTAAATATTTCACAAATAAGTAAAATTTAATAATTATTTTGTTCACGCCGCCAGGGGGGGGCACGGAGGTCGTGAACGAACACTCACACGGATAAATAACCAGAATGAATTGCGGGCAAATACGATAACGTCGTAAACGTTAGTCCGTTGTGCGGCTTGTAGGGACGCGATATATCGCGTCCGCCAGCAGATAGAGTAATTATGCCCGTGTCGTATGTTGTGTGTCCTTGCGGACGCGATATATCGCGTCCCTACAAGGGTGTTGGCGCACTTGTTTACAACTGGGTGGGTGTTCGTTCACGACTCCCCCTGGCTACATAACCCGTAAGTATTCCAAGGCAAGGCATAGCTGAGGATAGAACAACCATCTATTTGTTACCAGCGTTGGAGACGCTGAACTTCTACTTCCATTTGGTTCAGCATCTTCGAAGCTGACTGGTTTGGTTATATACACTTAGCCCCAGCTAAGTCGCCCTCTTGGGGCTCCTGAAAGCCGGGGTTAGAGATATTCAACGTCTACGACGTTATCGTACTTACCTTACGTGATATTAATCACCTGAGAAGACTGTCTTACAGAATAAAGTGATAAAAAAACTTAAGAAATAACGATTTAACGAGAGGAATGGATTATCTTTGTTGTTTAGGAATACACACGCGTGGCGATATTCCGGCTTTTACATAATCCATATTGCATTATAGACGTGAAA
>JAAVGQ010000120.1 GCA_014800105.1 Bacteroidales bacterium
GGCCAGTCAGGTAGCGGCAAATCAACGCTTGCCGACCTCCTTCCCCGTTTCTACGATGTAACCAAGGGAAGCATTACTGTTGATGGCATAGACATCCGTCACCTTAAGGTACACGACCTGCGTTCATTCATGGGCAACGTTAACCAGGAAGCTATCCTGTTCAACGACTCGTTCTACAACAATATCACATTCGGCGTCGAGAATGCTACTCGTGAAGAAGTAATCGCTGCCGCCCGCATAGCTAACGCTCATGAGTTCATCTCTGAAAGCCCTGAAGGATATGATACCAACGTGGGAGACCGAGGTTGCCGGCTCTCAGGTGGACAAAGACAGCGCGTATCGATAGCCCGTGCTATCCTGAAGAATCCACCCGTGTTGATTCTCGACGAGGCAACCTCAGCCCTCGATTCCGAGAGCGAGAAGTCAGTGCAGGAAGCTCTCGAGCGCCTCATGAAGGACCGTACAACTCTCGTCATAGCTCACCGCTTATCAACCATTAAGAACGCTGATCTCATCTGTGTTCTTCATGAAGGAAAGATAGTTGAGCGTGGCACCCACGAGGAGCTCATGACCCTCAATGGCTACTATCGCCGTCTTGTTGACATGCAATCACTCTAACACAACAACTTTAATACATATGACACCTTTAGTAAGTATCATAATGGGAAGCACCAGCGACCTCCCCGTGATGAAGAAAGCTGCTGACTTCCTTGAAAGCATGGAAATTCCCTTCGAGATGCTTGCGCTCTCAGCTCACCGCACTCCCCGCGAGGTTGAAGAGTTCGCTTCAAACGCTGCCGCCCGCGGTATCAAAGTAATCATCGCTGCTGCAGGCATGGCCGCTGCCCTTCCCGGTGTTATTGCCGCTATCACTTCACTTCCTGTGATAGGCGTGCCACTGAGCGCTACTCTCCAGGGAAAAGATGCCTTGATGTCAATCGTGCAGATGCCTCCGGGAATCCCCGTTGCCACAGTTACAATCGACGGCGGCATGAACGCTGCTGTCCTTGCCGTGAGAATGCTCGCGCTCACTGACAATGAAATCGCTGAACGCCAGGAGAAATATCGCAACTCACTGCGCCAGAAAATTGTTAAAGCAAACGCTGACCTCGCTGAAATCAAATATACTTTCAAAACTAACTAACCCACGGTTACCGCAACAGGTTTAAACTTTTATGGGAATCTACAGACGTCGCAAAACATGGCCGGTGAACGTTTCCGGTTTAATCATAGGTGGAGATGCTCCCATCCGCGTCCAGTCAATGACCAACACATCAACAATGGACACGGAAGCATCAGTCGCACAGGCTGCCCGCATTGCCGATGCCGGGGGTGAACTCGTAAGACTCACCGCTCAGGGAGTTCGCGAAGCAGCTAATCTTGCTGAGATAAAAAAGCTGTTGATTGAACAGGGCGTTAACATACCAGTCGTGGCCGACATCCATTTCAACCCCAAGGCTGCCTTCGAGGCCGCCCTGCATGTTGACAAGGTTCGCATCAACCCGGGAAACTTCGTTGACCCGGGACGTGTATTCAAGCACATTGACTACACTGACGAGGAGTATGCAGCTGAGCAAAAACGTATTGCTGAGACCTTGATTCCCTTCTTTGAACTCTGTCGCAAGAATGGTACCGCCGTGAGAATCGGCGTGAACCATGGCTCGCTCAGCGACCGCATCATGAGCCGTTACGGTGACACCCCTGCCGGCATTGTAGAAAGCGCCATGGAGTTCCTGCGCATTGCCCTCTCAATTAATTTCCGTGACATCGTAATATCAATCAAGGCATCGAATACAGTCCTAATGGTCGAGACTGTAAAAATGCTCGTGAACGCGATGGAGAAAGAAAACATGGCTTTCCCACTGCACCTTGGTGTAACCGAGGCCGGTGATGGGGATGATGGTCGCATCAAGTCAGCCGTCGGAATCGGAACTCTTCTTCACCATGGCATCGGCGATACCATCCGCGTGTCATTGAGCGAAGAGCCAGAATGCGAGATACCGGTTGCCAGAGCTCTGGTTGAATACATCAGCACCCGTCGAGAGGGGGAACCATTACCTGCAAAGATTTCTCCCGGGCGCTACCCTTCCCGCGAAATATCAGGCGTGGGTGGCAATCTCCCCGTCCTTGCAGTTACTGCTGATAATTTCAATGAATTGAATCTCACTCCCGTCAATGTAGACGGCGATTGTGAAAACATTGAAGCTATCGTAGCTGAATCAAAGTTTCCTGTTATACTCTCAACAAACAGCGATGATATTTACGGAACGCTTACTTCAGTAATTAACGGAATACACAACAAGGGTATTGACACACCCATTATTGTATCGCTGGCCTATAACGGATTAAAGCCTGAGGATATTAAGCTTCGCGCCGCTGCTGATGCCGGCGCTATGCTACTTGACGGCCTTGTTGACGGCATACGAATCACAGCTGACTCCATGACACGAGAACAGCTTGCTCAACTGGAACTGGACATTCTTCAGGCAGCACGTTACCGTTTTTCAAAGACTGAATTCATTTCCTGTCCCGGATGCGGGCGCACGCTTTTCGACCTGCAGTCAACCGTGGCACAGGTTAAAAAATCACTGTCTCACCTCAAGGGATTGAAGATTGCAGTCATGGGATGTATCGTGAACGGCCCGGGCGAAATGTCTGACGCTGATTACGGCTATGTCGGAGCTGCCGCAGGAAACGTCAGCCTCTATCGCAACAAAGAATGTGTAGAAAAGAATATACCTCAGGAAGAAGCTCTCGAGCACCTCATTAACCTTCTCAAAAAAGACGGTAAATGGCAAGAACCCGAGAAATAGCCCCCATTCTTTTTACATTGCCCAACGGGCTACGCTGCGCATTCCGTCATGTTCCCGGCGTTGCGGAATGTTGCGGAATAGCCATCAATGCAGGTAGCCGTGACGAGCGACCTGATGAATGGGGAATAGCTCATTTCGTTGAACACACAATTTTCAAGGGTACCGCGCGCCGCCGTTCCCACCACATTCTCAACCGCATGGAGAGCGTGGGCGGCGAACTCAACGCTTATACCACAAAGGAGGAGACTTTGGTCTACACCCTGGCTCCGGCCGGCAACATGTCCCGCTCAATGGAACTGCTTGCTGACCTCATCTCCCGTAGCGTCTTCCCTAAAACAGAACTTGACAAAGAGCGAATTGTGGTCATCGATGAAATAAACAGTTATCTTGACAGCCCGGCCGACGCCGCCTACGATGACTTCGAAGATGAAATCTACAAAGGGGCGCAATTAGGCCACAATATACTTGGCACGCCCCGCAGTGTCAAAAAACTGACATCAGAGGACTGCCACGACTGGGTGAAGAGATTCTTTACCGCCGAAAATATGGTGCTGTTCTATTCAGGACCAGGAACTGAAACTCGATTTAACGCTCTTTCTCAAAAGCATTTTATCGATATAGCGGCGTCAGCAACCCGCGACGTTCGTGAGCCGGCATTACCCGTGGCCCCATTCGACATATCCCGCTCCATACACTCTCACCAGACTCACACTGTCATGGGCACAAGGTGTGAGCTACCACCCGTTGAGAAAAAGCTCTCTTTCAATCTGCTCAACAATATTTTAGGTGGTCCCGGAATGAACTCGATTCTTAATATAGCTTTGAGAGAACGGCGAGGACTCGTTTACACCGTTGAGTCATCGCTGGCCTATTATACCGACTCGATGATGTGGACATGCTATTTTGGTTGTGACAAGGAATATCTCAACGAATGTAAGAGCCTCGTCAACGAGCAACTGAACAAGCTTTCCGATACACCTCTTACATCGAGCGCGCTCGCACGCTCCAAAAAACAATTCCTCGGGCAGGTTATTCTCTCGGGTGCCTCAGTGGAAAACTGTGCAATCTCCCTTGGCCGAAGCGTTCTGCGCAACCAAAAGTATCTCGTACCATCGCTAATTGAAACAGAACTGGAAAAAATCACAGCTGAACATCTACGCGAGACTGCCCATTCACTCAATGCTGTTCCCCTTTCAGCTTTGACATTCTACTAAAAGCAGTCAATATTGGTTATTTTCAAGCATAATGCTTCCTCGAAAGGGATTCCACTATTTAAATAAAGTTAAAAGTTCACATTATCTGTTCAGCATAGCAAAAAAATAGAGTATTTTTGTGTTGTAGTATTAAGACATTAGATTTTACCATTGTTACAATGTTCTAAGGTACGATATAACAATTATTACCAACTATTTATATAACCGTTTTCGCTACAGTGTGATGTAGTATATTTTTTAGAAATTTTGCACACTTTGCCATGATGGAGACAAACGAAAAAAAACCGAAACGTCCACGTATTTCCGTGAACCGTCCTGCTGAAGACAGCGATGTCTCAAAGCAAGAAACTCAGCGCTACGAGCGCATCAACTACAACCGTCAGGAGAATGCCGACGGCGAGAAACCTCAGCGCCCTCAAGGCGGGTATCAGCCTCGTCAACAGGGAGGTTACAACAATCGTTACAACAATCAGGGTGGATACAATAACGGCTATAACCGTTATAACAATTCACGCTATAACAATAACAACCAGGATGGCGAGTATCAGCCACGCCAGCAGCAGGAAGGCGGCTATCAGCCCCGTCAACAGCAGGANGGNGGCTANCAGCCACGTCAACAGCAGGANGGNGGCTATCANCCCCGCCAGCAAGGNGGCTATAATAACCGCAATAACGNTTACAACCGTCAGGGTGGCTACAACAATAACCGCAATAACGGCTATAATCGCCAGCANGGNGGTTACAATAATAACCGTCAGCAGGGCGGCTACAATAACAATCGCCAGTATAACAACTACAACCGCCAGAACCAGGAAGGAGGCTATCAGCCNCGNCAGNANCAGGAAGGNGGTTANCAGCCTCGCCAGCAGGGTGGTTACAATAACAACCGCGGCTACAATAATGGTTATAACAATAATCGTGGCGGCTATAATAACAACCGCGGCGGTTACAACAATAATGGCTACAATAATCGCGGTGGTTTCAATCAGGGTCANCGTCCCGGCAAAAGNTTCATTCCCCGCCCAAAGCGCATCGAGTATGAAATGCCCATACCTGATCCCAACGAGCAGATTCGCCTCAANAAGTTCCTGGCCAATGCCGGTCTTTGCTCTCGTCGCGAAGCTGACGAATTNATTCAGCAGGGTCTCGTAAAGGTTAATGGAGAGGTTGTTACCGAACTCGGAACTAAGATTTCTCACAACGATACAGTTGAATATGATGAAAAGGTAGTTGCACTCGAAAGCAAGTGCTACATCCTTCTCNATAAACCCAAAGATTGCGTGACTACAAGCGATGANCCCAACGGACGTCTCACTGTCATGGANCTCGTGAAGGGAGCTTGCAATGAACGCATCTACCCCGTGGGACGTCTTGACCGCAATACTACCGGAGTACTCCTTCTCACTAACGACGGTGACCTCGCTTCAAAGCTGACTCACCCCAAATATGTGAAGAAAAAGATATACCACGTGTGGTGTGACAAGGATATCACTGAAGATGACATGCAGCGCATTGCTGACGGTATCGAGCTCGAGGATGGTCCCATCCATGCTGACGCNATCAGNTACGCCACCGAGAATGACCGCAACCAGGCCGGTATAGAAATCCANTCAGGACGCAACCGCATCGTGCGCCGCATNTTCGAGAGCCTTGGTTACCACGTCACCAAGCTTGACCGCGTTTACTTTGCCGGTCTCACCAAGAAGAACCTTCCCCGCGGTCGCTGGCGCTACCTCACTCAGGATGAAGTTAACTTCCTAAAGATGGGTTCATTCGAGTGATAATGAGAGGAAAAATCTAAAAATTATCAGATTAAACAATGAAAAGAACCAAGATAGTCGACGTTTTCGACAAGCCTGCAGTAGGCACTGAGATTAGCGTGATGGGCTGGGTGCGTTCACGCCGTGGCAACAAATANGTTCAGTTCGTAGCCCTCAATGATGGCTCTACCATCAAGAATCTCCAGATTGTCTTTGACATGAACGAGTTTACTGACGAGCANCTGAAAGCCGTAACCACAGGCTCAGCCATCCACGTTGACGGCCTTCTCGTTGAATCAATGGGTAAGGGCCAGAGCGTTGAAGTTCAGGCTAAGACTCTTGAAGTATTCGGTACTGCCGATCCCGAGACCTACCCCTTGCAGAAGAAAGGTCACTCACTCGAGTTCCTCCGCGAGAAAGCTCACCTGCGTCCACGCACCAACACTTTCGGCGCAGTCCTTCGCGTGCGTTCAGCCCTCGCATTTGCTATTCACAAATTCTTCCAGGAAAGAGGGTTCTTCTACCTCAACACCCCCCTCATCACAGCAAGCGATGCTGAAGGTGCCGGTGCAATGTTCCAGGTAACTACCCTACCCCTTGAGGAACTTCCCCGCACTGAGGACGGCAAGGTTGACTACTCAGCCGACTTCTTCGGCAAGCAGGCTGCCCTCACAGTGTCAGGCCAGCTCGAAGGCGAGCTCGGAGCTACAGCTCTCGGNGCAATCTATACCTTCGGTCCCACATTCCGCGCTGAAAACTCAAATACGCCCCGCCACCTCGCTGAGTTCTGGATGATTGAACCTGAGGTTGCGTTCTTCGATATCAAGGACAACATGGACCTCGCTGAGGACTTCATCAAGTACTGCGTGAAGTATGCTCTCGATCACTGCAAGGATGACATCGAGTTCCTNGCCCAGATGTATGACAAGGAGCTCGTTAACCGTCTCGAGTCAGTNCTTACAGACGAATTCGTNCGCCTCACCTATACTGAAGGTATCGAAATCCTCGAAAAGAGCGGTAAGAAATTTGAATTCCCCGTTTACTGGGGTGCNGACCTCTCAAGCGAGCATGAACGTTTCCTCGTTGAAGAGCACTTCAAGCGTCCAGTNATCCTCACTGATTACCCCAAGGAAATCAAGGCATTCTACATGAAACAGAACGAGGATGGCAAAACCGTTCGCGCCATGGACGTTCTCTTCCCCCAGATTGGCGAAATCATCGGTGGTTCAGAGCGTGAAGANAGCTACGACAAGCTCCTCGCCCGCATCGAGGANCTCNACATCCCCATGAAGGACATGTGGTGGTACCTTGATACACGCCGTTTCGGTACAGTACCCCACTCAGGCTTTGGTCTCGGATTCGAGCGTCTCGTTCTCTTCGTAACCGGCATGACCAACATCCGCGACGTTATCCCCTTCCCCCGCACTCCGGGCAACGCCGAATTCTAATCACAACTCGTAAGAATATTATTGCTATTCTCATATCAAGGGACACTGATAATTGGTGTCCCTTGCTTGTATAACCTAATGGAGATACCCATCAAATGGTCCGTTTAAGAAACTTTCTTGCCAGCACTTTTCCTACATTCAATTACGGAACATGGTTTATTGCCACATATGCATTATTTATGTGGTTTGATATTCTGTGGTGTATGGAGACATCCTTTGCCCCAATGACTACGTCAAGATATCTTTACACTACAGCTTTATTATGCGCTGCTTTGTTTACACTTCCATTCGGCCTCTTTAGAAGTTCTACTATACAGACAATCGTCCTGATACTTCTATCAATATTGCTTGAAGCAAATATTCTGTATTCAAGGACCTACTCAATGCCTATACCCTTAGAGAGCTATTCTTTAATAGGCAATATGCGGGATTTCACGGGAAGCATTATAGATTCTCTTAAAATATACGACCTCGGGTTTATCGCAATTATACTTTTGACATTAATAATCTTATGGGGAAAATCCTCTGTAGAAAAAGTGTCTCGAAAATGGTACTTGATTTTTCTCTCTGTAACTTTTGGATTAAATGTCATAATGTTTTCAATCAAGGGGGGATTTATAAAGTCAGTTC
>JAAVGQ010000121.1 GCA_014800105.1 Bacteroidales bacterium
CCGTGGCGCTAAGTGAGTGATGTCGAATGACATCACGAAGGCAGCCCGCGGGTTCAATGGACGTAATATATAATCAGTTCCAGAGTGTATGGATTGCAGTTTATGGGCAATCCATACACGCCGGAACGTAAAAGGGGAAAGGCGCAGGCTTGCGCGGGCTGCACTCCCTTCGGTCGCTTAGCCACGCGCCTACTCTCACGACGGTCTCTCCGGACCGTCTCTCCGGCGCTACTTGTCGATTCACAGTATATTGAAAGCCTATGACCTCTCGGTCATAGGCTCCAGGGGGAGGTTATTTTTTGAGGGTGGTGAGGGCGGTGGAGATGTAGGGGTCGGTGGTGGGGGTGGGCTTTTTGGCAAAGTAGGTGGCAGGGGTCTCTGCGACGGGAATGTCGGGCTGNATNCCTATGCCGACGAATTCGGTNCCGTCAGGNGCGGTNTCNTGCTTNGAGCANATATTGGCCGAGACGAGTGGGTTGAGCTGTACGCGCACTCCNTTTCCTGTNCTTCCNCCAGTNGGACTACCAACGAATNTTGCTCTTTTCATTCCNTTGAAAAGTGCCGCAAAATCNTCGGCCGCCGAGAATGTTCCACGGTCTATCAGTATCACNACNGGCTTGAGATACAANTCTTTATCATCAATCGGGGCAATTTTCTGAGATGGGCTTTCATGCTTGAAAGGTTCTCGCCCCCACGAAGCGAAGGCGGGGCAATATAGTGGCGAACTCCAGGATGCCGTGGCAATACTGTCAGCCGAAAAATGTTGGGCGATGTATGTAGCAAAGCCTGAGTTTCCACCTCCGTTCCCGCGNATGTCAATTATCAGTGCGTCAGTGGATAGAATATCATCATAGACGGCATCAAACAGCTNAGTCACGGTCGGCGACTGGAAATCAGGAATCCTCAGCAAGCCGACGTTCCCCTTAATCTTACTGAAATTGAATCCTTTGCTCNGAGACGGCATGTCCTTCTTCCCCGAACCGATGATGTGGGCGACGTNAACGTTCTTTTTCCCGTTTCTCAACNCCAGGTGTAATGTATCTCCTTTGTGTCCACGGNTNAANCCGTTGCCGTCATACACCATATAATCAGTCCATTGCGGGGTGGAACTGCTTACATACGGTGACAAAANACTATCANCATACTGCCGGGCCGTGACTCCGTTTACCTCAACTATTTCCCACCCGCGTTTTATCCCGGTGGCATCCAGGGCAGTACTTTCCACATTATCAATATATACGCGACCGTCAATAAGCCTGGTGGTAAACGGTGAGCTTACGGGCNGCTCTATTACTCCGCTACTGAAAACACACGTGTGACCATCATTGCAACTCGCAATAAACCGCTCAAGTAACCGATAGGCTTCATAATTGTCACTGACGCGGGTCATCATCGGAAATATTTCCTTATAGGCACTATCAATCCGCGACTTNNAACGGTCATAGAATACATAATTATATTTTAACTCAGTATTCAGTTTAGCAAGAGCTGCAACCCACTCGGCTACAGGCAGCTGAACCTGTATACGCTCAACTGACCCATCATAGAAATCACGTTTGAACCAGTCATAAGGAATTGTTATCTCGNCCTCGACCGTGGCCCGGAGGAATTGCATCGTGCCTGTCTCCTCGTCATAGTGACATGCGTATCCGAGCATATTATTGNTATCAAAACAGGCTCTGTCAGTTTTCAAAACTGTGACATGACCTACCTCGGATGCACTGCGGTCAAAAATGTTAAAAATCGACTCGGCCATCTCAGGAGCGACACCTGCCAATTGAATTTTCTCTCCTTCAGTCCACCCGTTTCCCATCCCACGGTGATACATGAAACCCGGACAATCCTGGCTGAATGTTCCCGTATATTTAACAAGGGTGGTTGTCGTGCTCGGGTTAACTTTAAGGCTGTTGTAAACAGAGTCTAATGGCTCGGTCGCATGAAGAGGTGTGACGGCAATCATGCTCAGGACACCAAGGAGAGTTTTTAGTTTCATGATAGTGTTGTAGTTAAGNATGGGAATGAGTGTCAAAGATATAAAAAATATATTCGATATAAGAGGAAAATCTAAATTTCTTTATATTATTTTTTGATTAGATGGTAAATTAAGATATAAATTGTAAAAAAGGCAACAAAATTGCAAAAAGTATTACGATGTTATTGCAATAGTTATAAAATATAAAGATTTTTCGCTAACTTTGGAAATTAGAAATATTGGAGGCAGTCCGCATTAAATATCAGGTCACCTTCCATAGTATTAAACAGCTAATTAACAACCTTAAAATAAAATCCTAAACCAATCAACCATGGGAATTAACCGTAGACAATTTCTGAAGACAATCGGCGCAGCCGGTCTGTTTACCATAATACCTCGACGCGTTCTTGGCGGTCAAGGGTATGTGGCTCCCAGCGATCAATTAACTAAAGGTATCATAGGTACCGGTGGAATAGGTCGCAGTTCTCTGCACTTCACCAGCGATGACCGTTGCCGTCTCGTTGCACTTTGTGACGTTGACGCCGAGCACCTTAAGAATGGTATGAACCAGGCTAAGGAAAAGCTCAACATTACACCNCAGGCCTATGACAACTTCCGCGACCTTATCCATGACCCCAACGTGGATATCGTACACATTGCTACCCCGCCCCACTGGCACGCTATCATGGCCTGCGAGGCTGCTGATGCCGGCAAGGACGTGTGGTGTGAGAAGCCTATGACCCGTACCATAGGTGAAGGTAAGCGTGTTAAGGAAGCTATGAAGCGTAATAACCGCATTTTCCGTCTTAACACATGGTTCCGTTTCACTGATAACTTCTATGGCCTCGGAACTACAGTCGAGCCCCTCAAGAAGCTCATCGACAGCGGCCTGCTCGGCTGGCCCCTGAAGGTGACCATCTCAGGCGCAACCGGTTTTGCATGGAAATTCTTCTGGACTGGTAAGGAGAACCTCCTTCCCGAGACTGTACCCGCTCACTTCGACTATGAGGCATGGCTCGGTCCGGCTCCTTACAAGCCCTATAACTCACACCGCACCCACCAGACCTTCCGTGGCTACTGGGATTATGATGGTGGTGGCCTTGGCGACATGGGCCAGCACTACATTGACCCCGTGCAGTACTTCCTGGGCAAGGACAACACTATGCCTGTAAAGGTTGAGGTTGACGCTCCCCAGCAGCACAGCGATGCCATAGGCATCTGGCGCAAGATTATCTATACATACGATGACGGCTGCCAGATTGTACTCGAGGGCGAAGGCTTCGAGAGCGGTAACAAGGTTCCTTATATTGAGGGTCCCAACGGCAAGGTATTCAAGGGATTTGAGGTTGAGCTCGACGGCAAGCCCTGTCCTGACATCATGGCTCGTATTGCTGAGATGCCTGATCCCCTGCCCCAGAACACTGACTTCCTTGACTGCGTGAAGACCCGTGAGAAATTCGCGCTCAACGAAGAGAATGGCCACAACAGCTGTTCAATCGTAAACCTTGGTGTAGCAGCCCTGCGCCTGAACCGCACTCTTGAATTCGACCCCAAGACTGAGCTGTTCATCAACGATCCCGCAGCTAACCTTCTCATCGACCAGCCCATGAGAGGCGGTTGGAAGATTTGATCATAAGTTCCCTACTTATTAAAGTAACCGTTTCAACAAAAAATCACAGCCGGCCTGTTATTTTTCTCAGGCCGGCCCTTAAATAGGAATCTTATTTACCAAAGACTCGTAACCCCACAATAATGAAAAAAATATTTCTTTCACTTGTGACCGTCTTGATGCTCCCGTTCTTAATGACAGCACAGGATGGACGCAACCGCACCGTTACCACTATCATAGCTGACGCTATGGCTCAGCTTCCTGCCGGTGAACAGGCTCTGTACAATAGCCTCATGGATGATCTTGCCAAGACTGGCTCAGAGGGAGTCATCCGTCTCGCAGGTATGATGACAGCTCCTGAAAACAACAAGAATAACCTCATCGAGTATGCCCTCAACGGCATGGTTGCTTACGCTACCGCTCCCGGTAACGAAGCAATGGCCCGCAACATCGCTGACGGTCTCGTAAAATCAATCGAGGCTTGCAACAACGATGTTAACAAGGCATTCCTCATTTCACTCCTTGCCCGTTGCGGTAACAATAGTGACATCGCTTTCCTCGAGCAATTCCTCAGCAATCCCGTTCTCGGTGACCCCGCACTCAATGCTATTTCTCAGCTTCCCGGTGCTAACGATGAAATCGCCAAACTCATCAAGAACAGCAAGACGCCTGATATTACTCTCGTTCGCATGGCAGGTGAGCTCCAGACTCCCGGTGTTGAGGACATCATCATCGCCTGGACTGCTCTCGCTCCCGCTAATGACAAGCATGACTACTATCGCACTCTTTCACGCATAGGTGGCCTCAAGTCACTCGCAGTTCTTGAGAACGCTGCTAAGAAGGAAGGCTACAAACACACCAATAACGACGCCACCAACGCTTACATCGAAATTCTTAACAACGGAATGGGCAAAGGCTTCGATGCCGCTATCCTCAAGTCAGCTCAGAAGACTCTGGGCAGCAAGGCTCCCAACTTCGTTCGCGGTGGTGCTCTGGTTCCCGTGTTTGCACTCCAGCAGAAAAAGGCTCTCCCCGAGCTCATCAAGGCTGTTAAGAGCAATGACCGCCAGTATCGCGTAAACGCTCTTCGCCTCAGCACTCCCTGGGCTGACAACATGGTTCAGAACGAGGTTAACAAAGCTGCCCTCAATAACAAGGATGTAAACGCTATCACCGACGTTATCAACTGGTATGCAGCTAACGGCGTTCAGGAACAGGCTGACTTCGTTACAGCAGCAATTGACAATGCAGACGAAACAGTATCAGATGCAGCCATCAAGGGCGCAGGCAAGATTGCCGGCGACAAGGCTCTCAAGGCTCTCGCTGCTTGCCTCTACACTCCCAAGGCTGACAAGGCAGCCGAAGCTCTCCTCTTCTTCAAGGGTGATATCACTCCCGTTGTAAACGAGGCTCTCGCCGGCAACGATGCTAAGGCTAAGACTCTCGCAATGAAGCTCGCTAACAACCGTCACATCAAGGCTTCGCTCCCCCACTTCCTCAACATCATCGCTGAGAACAACGACGGCACTCTCAAAACTGCTGCTTACAAGTCACTCGCCAACGTGGCATCAGCTAAGGATCTCGACACTCTCGTGAAACTCGGCACCGGCGCAACAGGCGAAAACCGTGCAGCTGTTTCTAACGCTATCAAGGCTGTAATGACTCCCCTCACTCAGGAGGAGCAGTATGCAAGCCTCAAGCCCTACCTCGCTAACGCTTCTACTCTTTCTCTCTTCTATCCCGCCCTCGCTCAGTGTGGTAACGCTGAAGCTGTAAGCATCCTCCGCGGCGCTTATGACAAGGGTGACCAGGATGCACTCGCTGCTCTCCTCACCGTTAAGGGTAACGACATGATTCCCGTTCTCTACGAGATCGCTACCAAGGATTCAAAGGCTAACACTGCTGCACTGAAGCGCTACGCCGCTCTTATTTCTAAGTCAGGCTTTGACGGTTCACGTCGTTTCAATCTCTACGCTAAGGGTCTTGAAGCAACTACAGCTCCTGAAGTTCAGAACCTCATGCTCAATGGCATGGGTGACACCCAGGTCTTCCCCGTTCTCGAAACTGCCATGCAGTACATCAATAACCCTGCAACCGCTGCAAGCGCTGCAGGTGCCATACGCACGGTTGCATCTAAGAATAATTTCACCGGTGACGATGTTGTTAAGGCTCTCGAAGCAGCCAAGGCTTACTACGTTGCAGAAGGAAGCGCTGACTCAGGCTATGCAGTAGACGACATCAACGGCATGATTGCCAAGATGTCAATCGACCCCACGTTCACGCTTTCACCTGAGGAAGAAGCTGAAGGATTCGAAGTTCTCTTCGATGGCACATCACTCGAGCGCTGGAAAGGTAACAAGACCAACTATGTCCCCATGGACGGTTCAATCTATGTTACCGCACAGTATGGTGGCGGAGGTAACCTTTACACTGACAAGGAATACAGCGACTTCATCTACCGCTTTGAATTCTGCTTTGACACTCCCGGTGTAAACAACGGTATCGGCATACGCACTTCAGAAGGTGTTGACGCAGCTTACAACGGCATGGAAATTCAGGTTCTCGACCACGACGACCCCATCTATGCCGGTCTTAAGCCCCACCAGGTTCACGGCTCAGTTTACGGTATCATCCCCGCCAAGCGCATCAAGTCACCCGGCACCGGCGTTTGGAACACAGAGGAAATCCGCGCCGTAGGTGACCACATCACTGTAACTGTTAACGGCGAGGTTATCCTTGACGGTGACATCCGCAAGGCTTGCAAGGGCCACAACGTTGCTCCTGACGGTTCAGGTTCTAACCCCTACACTGTTGACCACCTCAACCACCCCGGCCTTTTCAACAAGAAGGGTCTCATCAGCTTCTGTGGCCACGGTCCCGGTGTACGTTTCCGCAACATCCGCATTAAGGATCTCAGCAAGTAATAAGATTCATAATTAAAATTGATGAACGAACCCACAAATAATAGCACGGTTGCCATTGCCTTCATTGGCGGTGGTAACCGTGCCTTAAAATATCTCAAGTACGTTACTGATCACGAGGACCACGCTCGCGCAGCAGCTATCGTTGAGCCCAACGCTTTCAGGCGTGACCGCTTCGCTGAAATAGGTCATATTCCTGAAGAAGGCAAGTATGCATCGGCTGATGAGTTTTTCTCCCAGCCACGCGACGTTAAGGCCGTCGTTATCTGCACGCCTGATGTCACTCACTATGACTACGCAATGCGAGCCTTGAGAAACGGTTATCATGTACTCCTCGAAAAGCCCATAGCGCCCACAATCAAGCAGTGCAATGAGATTGCTGACTATGCCCGCGAGAAAGGGCTGATAGTTTCAGTGTGCCACATCCTGCGCTATCATCCTTATTTCAAGAAAATCAAGGAGATTATTGACTCAGGCGAGCTCGGCAAGGTTGTATCAGTAAGTCACAGCGAGGCAGTGGGTATTGACCGTTCATGTCACTCATACGTTCGCGGTCTTTGGCGCCGCGACGACATCGCTACCCCCATGGTGCTTACAAAGTTCTGCCATGACACCGACCTCGTNGCCTGGTGGACTGCGTCGCCCATGAAATCCATCCGCTCTTTCGGCTCCCTGCGCTGGTTCAAGGAATCCAATGCACCCGAGGGATCAGCACCCCGCTGCAAGGACTGTGACCCCAAGACTGAGGAGAACTGTCCATACTCAGCAGTTGAGCTATACAAACGCCGCCGGGAATGGATAGCTAATTTTGACAAGAGNAAAGACGAGACAATGGATGAAGTCATTGACCGTGAGCTCGAGAAAGGTCTCTTCGGTCGTTGCGTGTTCCATTGTGACAACAACGTTGTGGACCGCCAGATTATCGCCATGGAAATGGAGAACGGCGTGACTGTCAACATGTCAATGAACCTCTTTACGCTTGACGACAACCGCACGACTCATGTNTGTCTCACTCACGGNGAAATATTCGGCGACGAGCGCGAAGTNCGCACNGTGAGATTCCGTGACCGCAAACGCAAGATATACGATTTCAGCGATATAAGAAATACAAAATACCACGGTGGAGCCGACTTTAAAGTGGTCGAGGATTTCATCAAGGCAATTGACGGCTCTACACCAGGCTATCGCCCGGTGGCCCACATTGATGACATTATCGAGAGTCACCGCATATGTTTCGACGCTGAAATACGAGCAACCAAAGGAAAACATTAATTNAGCCTACAATAGCGGAGTGTTAACACCGCAATCAAAATTGNGTTAACACTCCGCTTTTACATATACCACTTTTGTTACCAATCTTATCATGAATAAAGACAAGAAATATATCAGGCGAACTTCAATTGCTGCCGTCCTCATGCTTATGAGCGGAATAGCACCTATCNCTGCCTCAGGGGCGCCCAAGGGTNCAAAGTTCACTGAATTCCGTGACGATTTCAACAACCGCGATAACTATAGTAAAAACTGGACCCGACTATCNGACGAGCANCCNGGAACAGTTGACTACGTAAAAGATAACNATGGTAACGGCTACATACGCGTTGCNTGCAGTGAGCGCACTGCCCAGGGCGTAAAACACAAACTTACGGGTCTAATGCCCGGNACCCTCTACCGCGTGAGTGCCCGCGTAAAAACTGACTCGGTGGCCGATGGCCGCGGCGCCGTTCTCTACCTCAACCCCAACGGCGGGATGGGACAACCATGGAACGCGTCAGAGTTTGTATATGGAACGACTGACTGGAAGCCGGTCTACATGGACTTCGTGAGCGAACCTGACGGCACAGCCGAAATTGCACTTGCCTTAGGTTTCCCCTGGGGCACGACTAACGGTGGCACTGCCCGTGGCGTTGCAATGTGGGANGACGTGACGGTTACCCCCACNCCCGNTGAAGCAATGAAAGTGAGCGAGGGCAAGCACGTGAGAGTCCTCTTTGATGCTGACAAAACTGACATCACTGAGGAACAGATGAAACCATGGGTAAAGGAGCTCGACAAGGTTTACGAATCATATTCAAAACTTGTTGGCGGTAAGCCCTACGGCGGCCGACGCCTCGANATCATCTCTTCACCCGGTCTTGAACCGGGTTACTGGGCACTCGCCGGCAATCCTATTCTCGTTAACAGCCGCACTAACTTCGGCTCAATTCCCGGGAAGTATAACAGCGACAAGGACTGGAGTTTCGGTATTACTCACGAGATAGGCCACGTGTTCAACGCTTCCCACATGGACAAGGCNGCCAACTGGAACTGGAACGATGAACTATTTGCCAACTTCCGTATGTCATACGCTGTCGACAANCTTAACGGCACAGTATTTCAGGACCGTGGTTACACCGGCAGTGACATNATAAACTACTACAAGAAAGCTTACGACCGCACTCTGGGCGCTGACAAGCCCTCATGTGACGGNGACGCCCTTCATTACACCCTGCTGCGCATCAAGGAAAAATATGGCTGGAAAGTATTCGAGAAAGCATTCCGCAGCCTTTANGCTCTCGGTGATAACGATATTGACTGGCGTAAACCCGGCTACGACAAATTCCGTCTTTTCCTCAGCCACGTGTCAAAGGCCGCCGGCGAGGATGTGGCNGCTACGGCNTACACTCCCCGCGAGATGGAATTAATCAAGCAGGGATTTGAAAATAAGAAATAAAGTTCCCTCAATAAATTGTACCATAGTTTTGATCATAACTAAAATTTTATAATCGAGATGTAATAGATGATTGGAATGGTGCAATAGGTCTATTTTTTAAGGTCATCCCCTCAGGGAATCTTAAATGAAAGTTTAAAATTCCCGTGGGGATATTTTTATTAATCGCCAAGGCTTTTAAATAACGCATAACTCTAAAATCAATCATACAGTAAAAATCATGAAAACAAAGATTAATTCAGGAATCCTGCGCGGAGTCGTGGCGGCCACGATTGCTGTCACCGGCATGTTCAGTATGAGCGCCGAGCAGTACTGGAACCTCGCGCCCGGCGGTGGCATCGAATGGCCCGTCAAGAAAGGTATCTCTCACAGTGACCACATTGAGATGTCAGGCAAGAAGGTATCTACAGTGTTACGCTACGGTGTGGACTCAGTTGGTAAATTTCATATTGAAAAAAGCATGGTGTGGCCTATGCTCCGCACTATTCCTAATAATACTAACGCCAGTCTTATGCGCCGTTACGCCTGGAATCCGCTCGACGCCGTTACACTTAACGGCCGCGCGCTGACCAACGAGAAAGTCGATACAATCTCAATCGAGAGTGCGCTCGAAGTAACCAGCCACTTCAGGAACGGAGCATATGACAACGTGAAAGTTAAACGCACCTTCAACCCGTCGACTGAACTTCCCTCGCTCATCGAGCGCTACGAGATAACCAACACCGGCAAAAAAACAATCTACGTTGAAATACCTCAGGGTGGATTCACCACGACCACCGATCCAGCCCGGGGGGTAGCAGGTGCTTATACCATCAACGGTACCGTTACCGGAAGCGGATCCTATAAGCTCGAGCCCGGCAAAAGCCTCACTTTTTCAGCTGATATTACAGCTCTGGCTCCCGGCGAAAAGCGCCCTAATATCAACGCTGATGCTGAATACATGAAGCGTGGCGAACTCGTCAACGAGCTCATGGGTTCACTCGTGCTCGAGACTCCTGACAGTGTCCTCAACAAGATGATGGACTTTGCCAAGGTTAGAGCCTGTGAAAGTATTTATGCAACCAAAGGCGGCCCCCTGCATGGACCCGGCGGCGAGTCATATTACGCTGCTATCTGGGCCAACGACCAGGCTGAATATGTCAACCCGTTCTTCCCCTACGTCGGATATGACTACGGCAACGCATCAGCCCTCAACTCCTACCTCCACTTTGCCCGCTTCATGAATGATGAATACAAGCCCATCCCCAGTTCAATCATTGCTGAAGGTGACGACATATGGAACGGAGCCGGCGACCGCGGTGACGGTGCGATGATTGCTTATGGAGCATCTCGCTATGCCCTTGCCAGCGGCAATCGCGAGGAAGCTCTCAAGCTGTGGCCCCTCATCACCTGGTGTCTTGAATACTGCAACAAGCAGCTCAACAAGGAAGGTGTTGTAGCTTCAGACAGCGACGAGCTTGAAGGCCGTTTCCCCTCAGGTGATGCAAACCTGTGCACTTCAACACTCTACTATGACGCTCTCATCTCAGCATCTTATCTTGCCAAGGAACTTGGCAAGCCCGGTGCAGCAAAATATGCTCAGCAGGCCGCCCAGCTCCGCAAGAACATGGATAAGTACTTTGCAAGCAACGTAGAAGGTTTCGACACTTACGCTTACTATAAGGGTAACGATGTCCTGCGCTCCTGGATTTGCATTCCCCTCACAGTAGGAATCGATGAACGTGCTGACGGTACCATCGCTGCCCTCTTCTCGCCCCGCTTGTGGACTGAAAACGGTATGCTTACCCAGGCCGGTAGCAAAACATTCTGGGACCGTTCTACGCTCTATGCCCTTCGTGGTGTGTACAATGTAGGTGCCACAGATAAAGCTACAGAATATTTGAAGAAGTACTCTAACACGCGTCTGCTTGGTGACCATGTGCCCTATGCAATCGAGGCATGGCCCGAGGGAGAGCAGCGCCACCTTTCAGCTGAGAGTGGACTTTATGCACGTATTATCACTGAAGGTATGTTCGGCATCCGTCCCACCGGCTTCAAGAGCTTTACACTCTGTCCCCGACTCCCGTCTGAATGGAACAACATGGCACTGAAACATATCCGTGCATTTGGCGAAGACTTCGACATCAACGTCGAACGCCAGCCCAAGAATCAGCTCAAAGTAACCGTCACCAATGGTTCAAAAGTCATCACAAAGACCATCAAGGACGGCAGCAAGATGGCTGTGAAACTCTAAATTAATTCCCATAACTCCCGTAAAGCCGGAGCGTGCATCCCACGCCCCGGCTTTCATTTCTAAGTAAGAATTCAAAACTAAACGATAGTAATTTTGAAGTATGTAGATTTCAAAAACAAAGTGCAATGTTTGAGTGAAATAAAAAGCAGTAGCACCAATACATACAATAATGCAGAGGTGCTGTTCTTAGGGTATTTAGGATTGTTACTTCTTCCTAAACGTAGAAACAAAGGTTTGGCTTTCGGAAGTCATAGTCCCTGAATCATAGTTCCAATTCTGATACTTGTAGGTGTAAGTCATTTCGTTACCATTTATGGCAATTGTCCCAATAAAGCGGTCGAGGTCACACTCCATAATAGTAAGG
>JAAVGQ010000122.1 GCA_014800105.1 Bacteroidales bacterium
AAAACGGTTGTCAGATTATTCTTGGTCGTGGCATGCAGACTGAGAAATCTGTTGACCTTCTTGAAGGCTATCAGTCATTCAAGATTGGTAATCTTGATACTCAGTTTGGTGTCAAGGGCCTGGCTGCGCCCGTTGTCTATGTGAACGGTGTCAAGGCTACAGTTGACGCTGAGGGTGGATTTGCCATCCCCGAGGGCGTTCAGGCTCCTTACGCTATCAAGGTGTTTGAGACTGAGCCCGCTATGGTCAATGTCAAGTATGATGTAGAGACCGGTGGCTTCTTCAAAATGGATCTCACTCATGACCGTGCCCACAAGGTTACCAACCCCACCGTGGCTGAGGGTCACACCGTGGCTGCAGGCACTGAGATTGAGTTCCACATCTGCTACACTGAGCAGGTAATGGCCATGTTGTCAATGCGTAGCAATCAGGCCAACACTGACCCCTACAAGAACACTGAGGTTACTATCAACGGCGTGGTTCTCGACCCCATCGAGCAATATGTTCCCGGCCACGAAGGCAAGGACCATAACACATATAAATATATAGTAAAGGCTGAGGATGTTCAGAACGGCCTCCAGATTCGCGTGCGCCGTCCTGACTGGCTTGACGAGACAACCGGTATCACGCTGTCGTTCGACCGCAAGACGCTCGTATCAGTTGAGCCCACCCAGTCCGGTTCAGTTATAATTCCTTCAACTGTCACTACTATTGCTGACGGTGCATTCAAGAACTGCAAGGATATTAACACAATCGTTCTTACCTCAGAGGTAACCAAGGTTGCTGCTAACGCTCTCGACGGTTCATCAATCAGCAAGATTGCTTACCCCGCGAGCATGAGCAAGAATCCGTTCCCCGCTTCAATCCCCGCCGTGGCTTACCAGGGTGACGGCGCGAATGTTGATCCCGAGACCGGTTTCGTATATGTTTCAACTGAGAAAGGTACAGCTCTTATTGCAGTTCCCACCACAGCAAGCGGTGTCGTTGGAGTTCGCTCTGACGCTGTAATCATCGCTGAGGGCGCGTTCAAGGGTTGCACTCAGGTTACAGCAGTAAATGTTCCCGCAAATGTTACTACTATCAATAGCGGTGCATTTGAAGGTTGCACAGGCCTTGAGACCGTAATNCTCGGTCCCAACGTCAAGACTGTGGCTGCCGATGCATTCACCGGCTGCACCNACATCACGAGCGTCGCTTACCCCGACGGCGTGAAGTTCGAGCAGAAGGCCGGCCAGAATGTAGCAGTATTCCCCGCCGCCGCAGGCGAGGCAGTCTACACCGCAACCAGCATCAATGTTGACCCCGAAACTCTCGTGGTTACCGCCAAGTCAAGCAACGCAGGCAACCTCGACAACGTTCTCGTAATGGTTCCGAAGTCAGCTACCACTGACGGCACTTACACCATCCCCGAGACTATCACCGAGATTGGCACAGGCGCGTTCAGCGGCAGCGGNATNACCAACATCACCATCCCCGCTACCGTCGAGAAGATTGACGAGGGCGCGTTCGCCGGCTGCCAGAGCCTTGCGAGCGTAACCATCAGCGAGGGCGTGAAGGAAATCGGAGCCAANGCGTTCAAGGGTGCCGGCCTCGCTGAGGTAACCATCCCCGGCAGCGTTGAGACCGTTGCAGCAGGCGCGTTCAGCGATTGCGGCAAGCTCGACAACGTCACCATCGCGAGCGGTGAAGGTACNATCANCTTCACCGGCGACGCGTTCACCGGCTCAAGCATCAAGAACGTTTACCAGCAGCGCGAAACTGAGGGCAAGCCGTTCCAGAACCAGACCACNATCCANGCTGTGACATTCGGCGAGAATGTGACTGTCATCGAGAGCGGCGCGTTCAAGAGCGGTAACGGAATCCAGAATATCGTNTTTGAATCAGCAACCGTCGAGATTCCCAAGAATGCGTTCAACTCAAGCATCAACGAGACCGTTAAGGTAACCGTTCCTGCCGGCGAGGAGGACAACTTCAAGGGTGNATTCGGCAACATCCAGGGAAGCACAAGCTTCAAGCAGATCACCATCAACGGCGTTCGCTACGAAGTGGTTGTTGACGCTAATGGCGAACCTGTCAAGGGTGCTGACGGCAAGACACAGCTCAAGGTAATCACCACCAAGAACAACCTGAGCGGCGAGCTCGTAATCCCCGGCGAGGTTGACGTCTATGGTGTTAAATATTCAGTAGTTGCAATCGAGGACGGNGCGTTCAAGAATTGTGGCGAGGTAACCAAGATTGTTATCGGCGAGGGCATCACCGGNATCGAGAACGGTGCGTTTGCCGGCTGCAGCAAGGTTACCGAGGTGGTAATCCCCTCAACCGTCGACGAGATGGATAAGGATGTATTGTCACCCGGCTACCTCCCCNCNCTCNTGAANGCAACCGTTCCNGCTGACCTCAACGTGGCNGTAGGAGCNACCGTNAACCTTGCAACCTATCCCGGCGACTACACAATCACCGTTGACGCTAACGGTTATGTAGTAGCAAGCAAGGGCGANGAGAAGATCCTCGTGAGCGTTCCCGTTGANGCCAAGGGCGCAGCTCAGATTCCCGCCGGAATCACCGCCGTAAGCGANAACGCGTTCAGCGGCTGCTCACAGATCACTTCAGTAGCGTTCCCCGAGGGCGTNANGACTGTNGGTAAGTTTGACGGCTGTACTTCACTCCAGTCAGTGACTATCCCGTCAACTGTTACCANCATGAACGCCAACGCGTTTGAACAGTGCAGCAACCTCAAGCAGGTTATCCTCCCCGACAACCTGACCAACGTTACTATCGCTGAGAGCGCTAAGGTTAAATATCCCGCAGGCAACACTATTATTATAGATGAGAAGTCAGGCTGTATCACAGCTGTTGACAAGGAGAGTGGTGTTAAGTCACTCGTGTCAGTGCCTGTGACCACNGAGGGCTCAGTAACAATCCCCGACGACGTTACCAACCTCTANGAGGGCGCGTTCAAGGGTTGTGATAAGGTAACCGGCGTTGTAATCCCCGGTTCGGTTAAGTCAATCGGTGCAGGCGTGTTCGAGGGCTGTGCAAACCTTAAGGAAGTTGCCATGGCTGAGGGCGTAGAGACAATCGAGGCAGGAGCGTTCAAGAACTGCTCTTCACTCCAGTCAATCACCGTTCCCTCAACAGTGACTTCAATGGATCCCAAGGCACTCGAAGGCTGTAACGAGGTCAAGGAGGTAATCGTACCTGACAACCTCGACATCCAGGTTCCCGCCGGCGCCAATAAGGTTACTTATCCCGCAGGCAAGGCTATCAAGGTTGATCCCGAGTCAGGCTGTATTATCACCACTGACGGCACTACCCTCGTGAAGGTGCCCGTGACAACTGAAGGCTCAGTGACCGTGCCCAATGGTGTAACTGAAATCTATGCAGGTGCATTCCAGGGTTGTAGCGAAGTTACCCAGATTGTAATCCCCGAGGGCGTGACCACCATCGGTGCAGGCGCATTCCAGGGTTGCAGCAAGGTGACCGAAATCACCATCCCCTCAACCGTTAAGAGCATGAACGATAACGCACTCGACGGCTGCACCGGCCTTAAGGAGGTAATCGTTCCTACCAACCTCAAGAATGTAACCATTCCTGCCGGCGCTAAGGCTACTTACTATCCCGAGGGCCAGCCCATCAAGGTTGATTCCAAGACCGGCTGCGTCCTGACCGAGGACGGCAAGACTCTCGTGACCATTCCCATGACCACCGAGGGTAAGGTAGTAGTACCCGACGATGTTGAGACCATCGGCGCGAGCGCATTCAAGGGTTGCGGCAACGTAACTGAGATTGTTCTTCCCGAGGGTGTCAAGACTATCGAGAAGGGCGCGTTTGACGGCTGCACATCACTCACTGAGGTAATCATCCCATCAACAGTTGACGCAGGCAAGATCGACGCTGACGCGTTTGCTGACAGCAAGAACCTCAAGAAGGTTGTTGTTCCTGATGACGTAACGCTCAACGTTCCCGCCAAGGTAACCGTAACCTATCCCGGTGACAAGGCAATCGTGGTTAAGGAAGACGGCACCATCGTCAGCGCTGACGGCACCGTTCTCGTGTCAGTATCCGTATCAGCAGAAGGCAATTACGAGATTCCCAAGGGCGTGACCCAGATCAGCAGCAATGCGTTCAACGGTTGCAAGAACATCAAGGAAATCGTGATCCCCGAGGGCGTTACCTCAGTGGGCGCAGGCGCGTTTACCGGCTGTACAGCGCTCGAGACCGTGATTGTACCCTCAACTGTAGAGACACTCGACGCTGACGTGCTTGACGGCTGTTCTAACCTCAAGAAGGTAGTACTCCCTGATAATATAACTAATGTAAAGGTTCCCGAAACCACCATCGTTGTAACTTATCCCGAGAACAAGGCAATCGAGTTCAACGACGACGGTTACATCGTGACTAAGGACGGCACAACCCTCGTTTCAGTTCCCGCTGAGACCGCCAAGGGCAAGTTTGACTTCCCCGACGGCGTCACCGCAATCAGCCCGAACGCATTCGCAGGTTGTGACAAGATAACCGAGATCAATATCCCCGAGGGCGTTACCACTATCGGTAAGGGCGCGTTCAGCGGCTGTACCGCACTCGAGGAGGTAGTGATACCCTCAACCGTCCAGACCATGGACAAGGATGCACTTGCAGGATGTAACAACCTCAAGGAAGTTATCTATCCTGACAATCTTGAACTGACAATCACCGCTCCCCAGGCTGCAGTGACCAAGTATCCTGAAGGCCAGCAGATCTTCACTGACCCGAAGACCGGATGCGTACTCTCACGCAAGGCTGACGGCACACTCACACTCGTGTCAGTTCCCGCAACAACCACCGGCGTAGTGACCATCCCCGAGGGCGTGACTGAAATCTACTCAGGCGCATTCAAGGGCTGCTCAGAGGTGACCGAAATCGTGATCCCCGAGGGTGTCAAGACCATCGGCAAGGGCGCGTTTGAAGGTTGCACCGGCCTCACTGAGGTAGTGGTTCCCTCAAGCGTAACCAAGATGGACGCTGATGCACTCGCAGGCTGCACCAAGGTTGAGAAGGTAGTGATCCCCGGCAACCTCAAGGTTAACGCACCCGCCAATGCCGTGACCGTCACCTATCCCGAGGGCAAGCCCATCAAGGTAGACAAGGCCACCGGCTGTATCCTCACTGAGGACGGCACCGTGCTCGTGTCAGTATCTTCACAGACCACCGGCTCATTCACAATCCCCGCGGGCGTTAAGGAAGTAAGCGGCAACGCGTTTGCCGGCTGCTCAGGCCTCAAGGATATTGTGATCCCCGAGGGCGTCGAGAAGATTGGCGCAGGCGCATTCAGCGGCTGTACTTCACTCGAGACAGTCGTAATCCCCTCAACTGTTGAGTCAATTGATAAGGATGTGTTCAAGGGTTGTGACAACATCAAGGAAATTATCATCCCTGACAACCTCACTATCAATAAGCCCGCCAACGCAATGGTGACCAAGTATCCTGAGGACCAGCCCATCAAGAAGGACGAGCTCACAGGTGCAATCATCTCCGCTGACGGCAAGACCCTCGTTACCTTCCCTGCCAACACTGAAGGTCAGGTAACCGTTCCCGCCGGCGTGACCACCATCTATCCCGGCGCATTCAAGGGTTGCGACAAGATTACTGAGATTATAATTCCTGAGGGTGTAACCACTATCGGTGCAGGTGCATTCGAGGGTTGCGACGGCCTCACTGAGGTAATCGTTCCGTCAACAGTCACCAGCATGGACAAGACAGCATTCTCAGACTGCGACAACCTCAAGAAGGTAATCATGCCCGCAGGCCAGAATGTAGACGTGCCCGTAACCGTTACTACCGTAACCTATCCCGCCGGCATGCAGATCAAGGTTGATCCCGAGACCGGCTGCATCCTGACTACTGACGGCACGGTACTCGTATCAGTTCCCGCATCAACTGAAGGCAAGTTCACAATACCTTCATCAGTCAAGGAAATCAGCGGCAACGCGTTTGCAGGCTGCTCTAAGATTACAGAAGTTGTGATCCCCGAGGGCGTTGAGACCATCGGTGCCGGCGCATTCTCAGGCTGCACATCACTCACTGAGGTAATCGTACCCTCAACTGTTGAGAATATGGACGAGGGCGCATTCTCAGGCTGCACTCAGCTCAAGAAGATTGTAATACCTGACAATGTCAAGGTAATCGTTCCCGGCACTGTAACAACAGTAACATATCCTGAGAACAAACCCATCAAGGTTGACGAGAAGACCGGCTGCATACTGACCACCGACGGTACAGTGCTCGTATCGGTTCCCGCTAATACAACTGAGCTAATCATACCCTCAACCGTCAAGGAAATCAGCGGCAACGCATTTGCCGGCTGCTCTGAACTCGAGAAGATTGTAATTCCCGAGGGCGTCGAGAAGATTGGCGTAGGTGCATTCAACGGCTGTACTTCACTCGAGGAGGTAATCGTACCTTCAACAGTTGAAACTATGGACCAGAACGCATTCAACGGTTGCGACAACCTTAAGAAGGTGGTAGTTCCCAATAATGTAAGTGTAAATGTTCCCACAACCGTTACTACCGTAACTTATCCCGAGAACAAGCCCATCAAGGTTGATCCCGAGACCGGCTGCATCGTATCACTCGACGGTACAGTGCTCGTATCGGTACCCGCTTCGACTGAAGGCACATTCACAATTCCTTCAACCGTCAAGGAGATCAGCGGCAACGCGTTTGCAGGCTGCTCTAAGGTTACAGAAGTTGTGATTCCCGAGGGCGTTGAGACCATCGGTAAGGGCGCGTTTGACGGTTGCTCATCACTCACTGAAGTAATCGTTCCCTCAACCGTTGAAAGCATGGATGCCAACGCGTTCAAGGGCTGCGAGAAGCTCACCAAGGTTGTTGTTCCTGACAACCTCACCGTGAACGTTCCCGAAACCGTTACAACAGTAACATATCCTGAGAACAAGCCCATCAAGGTTGATCCCGAGACCGGCTGCGTCCTGACCAAGGACGGCACAGTGCTCATCAGCGTACCCACTACAACTGATGGCCAGGTAACTGTTCCTTCAACCGTCAAGGAAATCCGCGGTGGAGCATTCGCAGGGTGTGACAATATTGACGAAATCGTAATCCCCGACGGCGTTGAAACCATTGGTGAAGGCGCATTCAAGGGTTGTGATGAACTCAAGACAGTTGTGATTCCTTCAACCGTCAAGGAAATCGGCGGTAACGCATTCGAAGGTTGCGGAAACCTCAAGACCATTATCGCTCCTGATAATCTTGAGATTGAAGTTCCTGACAATGTAACCGTAACTCCCATCCCCGGCGACGGTTCAGTTACGGTTGATCCTGAGACCGGGTGCATCTTGTCAGGTGACGGTAAGACACTCATCAGCGTTCCCACTACAACTGAAGGCCAGATAAAGATCCCCGATACCGTAACCACCATAAGTAAGGGCGCGTTCGAGGGTTGCGACAAGGTAACTGAGGTTGTAGTTCCTCCCACAGTGAAGGAAATCGAAGAAGGTGCATTTGAAGGTCTTGATAACGTCAAGAAGGTTATCGTTCCTGAAAATGTTGAATCTAAACTCACTGAAAAGGTTCCCACCGTAACATATCCCGAAGGCTCTAATATTACAGTTGACGAAAACGGCAACGTAGTAGCTGAGAAGGACGGCGACAAGACTCTCATTTCAGTTCCCACTACAACTGAAGGCCAGGTAACAGT
>JAAVGQ010000123.1 GCA_014800105.1 Bacteroidales bacterium
CAGATCTTGCTTAACATTGAAAAAAAATAGGCATCATACTCGAGCCTGAAACGGTCCTGTTTAAAACGCGATGTTCCGCGTACACCTATTGAATAGAAACCACTGGTGGAAACATCAGCATACACTGATACATTACTCAATGGCGTGAGAGTATCAGCACGATTTGTCGAATAGACTCCGGCGGCGAGCAATCCTATTCCAAATTTCTTTTCACTTGAATAATGAGGACCACCTATGAAAGAAATATCAAAAGCTTTATCACGACGCTCTTGATTGGCATTCGCGAAATAATTGATAATCTTACCTATAAGATTAGTTCTTTTCTCGGGATTTTGTATTGAGTCCTGCACACTCTGTCCTTGCGCTGAAAGTATTCCGCTCAGCACGACAAAGCACAATGTGAAATATCTAAAGCAATTTATCCTCATAGTTGAAAACGCAACAAAATTACAACAAATATTCTAATGTCTCATTATTGACAGAACAATTAGAATAAATATAAACCATTTTTGCCTAATTTTTATCAGTGATGAATATCGTCATCTCAATCTTAAAACAAACTAACATACAGTTTTGATTACAAACATCAACATAAAGACTTAAAAAATTCAAATATCATGAATCCTTAAACCACTCTCCCCCACGATTATCAAAAAATTTCATTATATTTGTAAGTTACTTTGATAGGCATTTTTCAAGCGCGAAAGGTGCTTTCATCTCGTGTTTGATACCGTCTTACTAAAATGAAGTTTCCAATATCTATAATATTTCTGTTTTGTTGCCTGGCAGCCCGTGCAGGATTGACATTTGAGGGTATAAACGCCACGGTTATCGAGATTACTCCTGAAGCCAATACCGGTCTTGAAGCTATCTACGTTCTTGAAAGCACCGAAGACGTGACGGCGACATATACCTCGTCAACCGAAAATATTGAGTGGAGTAAATTCAGCTCTCAAGGTGGCGGTTACGCCCAGCCTATACCATTTACCGTTGACGGAAACCGATCATCAATCACTCTCAATGCCGGTGACATGGGGTACATCGTCAATGACAACGGACGCCAACATTGTTTCTGGGTAGTTGATTATCTCCAACACGAGATGTTTCTCGAATCCATTTCTCCTGATTTGGAGGAAAGCGACTGTGCCATGACTATGCTTAAAATCAATGGTACTGCTTCTCGCATTCAATACTATACCGTCACGGGAGTTCCGCGAGAGCTTTCACGCGAGATTGAGCTGAAATATAATTCACTTGAATGGGATGAGGAAGCTAACAACTACTCGCAGATTCCTGTAACTACTACCTATAATCCATTCAATTCCAATGTAACTGCCGTTGCTCCTCTATGCGATACTGATTTTGAGATGATAGGTGACCGGTTCCTCAAAGAATGGGGTCGCGAACTATCATGCGTCTCACCAACCTACAAGACGATTTCAGTAGATGCCCACACCCAAGCCACGCAGTCGTCAAGAGAAAATGATAATGAAATAAAGGATTCCGACAGCGGGCTTGGAGGTTCAGCCCCCGCTGATATTACATTCACGGCAATAACGAGTGATGGTGTTGCATTCACTGAGTGGCAAATGTCAAAAGATCCCGATTTTGAGATAATTGACCTTCGTTTTAATGAAGAAAATCTGAACTATACTTTCCGCGAACAAGGTACGATTTACGTTAGATTTGTTGCGGCTAATGATAATGGTTCGTGCGACTGGACGAGTGAAACCTACGAGATTTCGATTGGAGAATCTCGACTCGAATGCCCCAATGCGTTTTCTCCGGGCGCATCAGTAGGCGTTAACGATGAGTGGAAAGTGAGCTACAAATCATTGACCTCTTTTGAATGCCATATATTCAATCGTTGGGGTAACCTTATGTTCAGCACATCTGATCCCGCAGTTGGTTGGGATGGAAAATACAAAGGCAAACTGGTACCCGCCGGCGTATATTTCTATGTTATAAAGGCGAAAGGTGCTGACGGTAAATCTTATAATCGCTCAGGCGACATTAATATAATCAACTATAACAAATCTTCTGTTAATCAAATAATTCCTGAAGAATGAACTATCCAATACATATCCTTAGTATCACCTGTCTCTCTTTATTGATATCCGAGTCATGTGCCGCGAACCCTTCACAAACGGTCGAGAAAGAAGTTCCGACTATCACTGCTATCGAAACGGAAGTATCAGCTGAGAATATACTAACTGAGGAAGAAGAATCAACCCGATTCCCTATCACTGTAATTAATCCCGAGATTCCTGCCGAGATTAGATTTGCAGACCAAACCATAGACCTTGACCGTGTTGATATGTACGAGCGTCTTGACCGGGAGCTCACCTCAATGACATATACCCATGGTAATACCTTACTCCTTATCAAGAGAGCTAACAAGTACTTCCCCATTCTCGAACCCATCCTTAAAAAGAATGGAGTGCCGAGTGATTTGCTCTATCTCGCCTGCGTAGAAAGCGTATTGAATCCACGGGCACTTTCCCCGGCAAAGGCTGCCGGCCTGTGGCAGTTCATGCCTGCAACAGCACGTCAGTATGGTCTGGAGGTTAACGAATTTGTTGATGAGCGCTACAATATTGAAAAGGAAACCGAGGCTGCCTGCAAATACCTTAAGAAATCACTTGCTGATTTTGGAAATTGGGAAAGTGCCGCCGCTTCCTACAACGGGGGGCCGGCACGAATATCCAATGAACTCAGTTCCCAGCTTGCATCATCATCATTTGACCTTTACCTCGTTGACGAAACCTCCCGCTACTTCTTCCGTATTCTTGCAACGAAACTGATTATGGAGAATCCCGCTGACTACGGATTCAATCTCACAGCCGAGCAACTTTATCAACCCGAAGATTGTTCTATTGTTGAAGTTTCGACTCCTGTAAGCGACTGGCCTCTATGGGCTAAGGAACATGGCATCACTTATGCCCAGCTACGCGAGGCAAACCCCTGGATTAGAGCGAAAAGTCTTCCTAATAAAACAGGCAAGACCTATCGCGTTAAAGTCCCGACAAAAGATTCACTCTCTCGCTCAAAATGTAAAAAACACACTTACAATTCCAATTGGATTACAAAATAAATGACTCAGAAATCTGACAATAAAGACTCTATAAAGACACTTGCCGGCAAGCTTCATGTGACCGGTGCCCGTGTCCACAATCTCAAAAATATTGACGTTGACATTCCCCTTGGACAGCTGACTGTCATCACCGGATTGTCAGGCTCAGGAAAGTCCTCTCTTGCCTTCGATACAATATATGCCGAAGGTCAGCGTAGATACATAGAGACATTCTCATCTTACGCTCGCGGAATGCTCGGGACTCTTGAGCGCCCCGACGTTGACAACATCACGGGACTGAGTCCCGTCATCGCTATCGAGCAGAAGACCGTCAACCGTAATCCGCGCAGTACGATTGGTACTACAACTGAGATTTACGACTTCCTGCGCCTGCTCTATGCTCGCGTGGCCACAGCCAAGAGTTACATTACCGGCAAGCCGATGGTGAAATTCACCCGCGAAAAGATTCTGGAACTTATCCTTGAAAAATATAAGGATAAGAAAATCCTCTTGCTTGCGCCCCTCGTTAGAAACCGCAAGGGTCATTACCGTGACCTGTTTGAGAATCTTTCAAAGAAAGGGTTCCTCAATGTCAGGGTTGATGGAGAGCTCCGCGAGATTACACCCGGCATGAAGCTTGACCGTTATAAGAACCACACTATAGAGCTTGTGATTGACAAGCTGAAAGTATCGTCCAAAGATTTGGAACGCCTCGGGAAATCAGTTGATCAAGCCTTATCACAGGGAGACAAACAAATGGCAGTGTGGGANGTGGATGACGAATCTCTCGCTTACTACAGTCTTTCATTAATGGACCCGGAGAGCGGTCTCTCTTATCGCGAACCGGCTCCCCACAACTTCTCGTTCAACTCACCTCAGGGNGCATGTGAATNCTGTAAAGGCCTGGGAGAAGTTAATGTTATCGATCAGGAAAAACTGATTCCCGATACTTCGCTTTCTATAGCTCAAGGTGGAATTGTTCCTCTCGGCAAGCCCAAGAACAGCATGTTGTGGTGGCAGATTGATGCCATCTGTGAGAAATATGGCTGCACTGTAAAGACTCCCATCAAGGATTTACCCTCTGAAGCGCTCAATGATATTCTCAACGGTACTGACGAACGCCTCAATATCAAGAACGAGACAATGAGNACAAGTCATTTCTTCTCNTCTTACGAGGGTATTATCAAATATATTGAACTGCAGCAATCAGAGGAAGCTGACTCAAACGCTCAGAAATGGAGCGGTCAATTCTTTTCAAGAGTGACCTGCCCCGAGTGTAAAGGTGACCGCCTGAACAAGGAAGCCCTACACTTTTTTATTGATGACAGGACGATTGCCGACCTTTGCCGTCTCGATATCTCAGACCTTTACGAATGGACAAAGACTGTGGAAGATAAACTTTCTCCCACTGCCCGCATCATTGCTACNGAGATTGTCAAGGAGATTAAGGAACGACTGCATTTCCTTGTTGAGGTGGGACTTGAATATCTGTCACTCGGCCGCGCTACTGCCACTCTTTCAGGTGGTGAGAGCCAGCGCATTAGACTTGCAACCCAGATTGGCTCCGAACTCGTTAACGTATTATATATCCTTGACGAGCCCAGCATCGGTTTGCACCAGCGCGATAATATGCGACTTATCAATTCACTCAAGTCGCTTCGCGATGCTTCCAATACCGTTATCGTGGTTGAACATGACCAGGAAATGATGCAGGAAGCTGACTACATTGTTGATATTGGNCCNGGAGCCGGTCGTCATGGTGGCGAAGTAGTGTTCCAGGGAACTCCTGCNGCAATGCAGAAAACCAATACCCTCACTGCTCAATACCTTAACGGCACGAACAGCATTCTCATCCCGGCAACCCGTCGCACCGGTAACGGCAATAAACTGATCCTCTCAGGCTGCACGGGGCACAATCTTAAGAACGTCACGCTTGAGCTACCGTTAGGCACTCTGACGTGCGTAGCCGGTGTCTCCGGTTCAGGAAAATCCTCGCTTATCAACGGAACCCTCCAGCCCATCCTGTCAGCTAAATTCTACCGTTCTCTCACGCAACCTCTCCCCTACGGTGACATTCAGGGTGTGGAATACATTGACAAGATTGTGACGGTTGACCAATCGCCATTGGGTCGTACACCTCGCTCTAATCCTGCAACCTATACGGGCGTATTTTCTGACATACGTAATCTGTTCGTTAATCTTCCTGAGGCTAAAATTCGTGGTTACAAACCGGGACGTTTCTCATTCAATGTTGCTGGTGGACGATGCGAAACATGCTCGGGCAACGGATATAGAACTATAGCGATGAATTTCTTGCCCGACGTTCTCGTGCCTTGCGAAACCTGTCACGGTAAACGTTATAACCGAGAGACGCTTGAGGTGAGATTCAAAGGAAAATCTATTGCTGATGTTCTTGACATGACTATAAATCAGGCTGTCGAGTTCTTTGCCAATCAGCCTTCAATATTGAAGAAAATCAAAGTACTTCAGGATATAGGCCTGGGATACATTAAGCTCGGACAGCCCTCTTCAACCCTCTCAGGCGGTGAGAATCAACGCGTAAAACTTGCTACCGAACTTGCGAAGAAGAGCACCGGCAAGACTCTGTTTGTCCTTGACGAACCAACAACCGGACTCCACTTCGAGGATATCAAGACACTTCTTAATATGCTCGAACAGCTTGTTAACAAAGGCAATACAGTGCTCGTTATCGAGCATAACCTTGATGTACTCAAGGTTGCTGATTATATAATAGATATGGGACCGGGTGGAGGTAAGAACGGCGGCACAATTATCGCCCAGGGAACGCCCGAAGAGGTTGCTAAGGAGAAATCCCCCACAGCCTCATTCCTCAAGGAAATTCTTGCTAACAGTAAGGTGCAGACAACTGAGACTCCTGCCAAGCCCACAAAAAAGAAGAAAGCTTCAACAAAGAAATAATCGCTCAGTTGCCAAGCGTAATTAAAAAAGTCTGTTTTTCACATGAAAGGCAGACTTTATTTTTTCCAGAAACCGGGAGTCAGGAGTACTAAAATGGTGAATATTTCAAGACGGCCGGCCAGCATCAGGAATGATAGAAGCCATTTCCCGGCATCAGGAATTACAGAAAATGAACCAGCCGTCACTCCGGCTCCAAGACCGGTATTACCTACGCATGAGAGAGAGACAAATAGCGAGTCGGCAACAGGTAGCCCCATGATTACCAACATAAAACCACCAATCAATATCAATCCTACATACAACCACAGGAATGCCATGACCTTCGCTACAATCTCAGGTGATTGCACGTGATTGTTAATTGATACAGAATACAAGCGGTTAGTGTGCACACATCTATTAACCTCGTTGCGACAATTCTTGAAAAGGTATATTACACGATCGAGTTTACAACCACCGCTGGTACTGCCTGCTGAACCACCTACGCACATAAGAACCAGCAATATGGGAAATACAAATCCTCCCCATGACTGATAGTCAGTCACACTATATCCGGTTGATGAAATAGTAGACACGACCTGAAACAGAGGATTTACAATTACTTCAGCACTCCACTCGGGATGACAGTTAATAATATATCCAAGAGTCAATAATACCGAAAGGACAATGATGGTTACAACATAGAGGCGGAACGTTTCATCTTTCCACGACGACTTGATTTTGCCCATTGAAGCACGGTAAATTAACGCGAAGTTGACGCCTCCTATAAACATATAGCACAGCACTACAAGCTTAATATACCATGAGTCCCATGCTCCTATAGAATCATTACGGGTTGAGAAGCCACCGGTAGAAACCGTGCTGAGAGCGTGGCAGATACCGTCAAAAACTGTCATAGGCCCGAGACACAGGAACAATGACAATGATATAGTAAGCAATAAATATATCAGCCACAGTCGTTTAGCAGTCTGACTCACACGTGGACTGAGCTTGTCTTTTGTGACACCCGGGAGCTCAGCATTCATCATTTGCACTCCTCCTGATGAATTTAACATGGGTAGGACTGCAAGCGTAAATAGCATAATACCAAGACCTCCAATCCATTGCATCAAGCAACGCCAGACGTGAATTCCCTTGGGCAGATTCTCTATATCCTCCAGCACCGAGCAGCCGGTAGTGGTAAACCCCGACATCGTCTCGCAGAATGCGTCAGATACTCCCATCGATAGCGATGAGACCATAAAAGGTATCATCCCGAAGAATGAGAACACAATCCACACTGTTGCCGTCAAGAGATACCCCTCTCTCCTTCCAAGGTCTCGCGAGGCTGTCTTGACTCCGCTCAGTACAAAAAATGACGCAAGTAGCGTAGTAACCAAACCAACAGCAAATGCGTAGTAATCACGTTCGCCATAAAATATGGAGACACCCAGCGGAATTGCCATGAAAAGAGCTTCGAACAAGAGGAGGAATCCTAATATTCGTATTACGGCCCTGTAATTGATTAATCTCAGATTTTTACGATTGATCATCATGACTCTAAAAGGTTATCTCCGCGGCGACTATATCTATTAATTAAAGAGTTTTTCAATCTTGTGAATTTGACCGGAGAGACAGAATACCACTACCTTGTCACCCGGTTCAAAAACTGTATTACCGGTAACAAGCATGCCCTTTCCGTTCCTCACGAGACCACCAATAGTCATGTCACGAGACAACTTCAGATCCTTAACCGGCTTTCGGGAAATTTTGCATCCTTCCTTCACTTCGAGCTCAGCAACTTCAGCACCGGCAAGCGAAAGGAACTTGGATGTCTCGGTATCAAGATCAAGCAAAATCTGGAAGATACTGCTTGACGCCAATAGCTTTTTATTGATAATCGTGCCTATGTTCAATCCTTCAGCCTGGTAAATCAATTGAATGCTTTCAACCTCAGCGATAGTCTTGCGCACGCCGTATTCCTTAGCTGTCATGCAAGTAAGGATATTTGTCTCAGAGCTATCAGTCAGGGCAATGAAAGCATCCATCTCGGCAATCCCCTCCTCTTCAAGTACATCAGTATCGCGGCCGTCAGCATTGATTATCTCACATTCCGGACACAACTCGGGGAGTCGGCGGCAACGCTCAATATCACTTTCCAGAATTTTGATTTTCCAGTCATTCTGAGCCATTGCAGCAAGGCGAACTGTAATCCGTCCGCCACCCATAATCATCACTTTCTTAACCTTGTAATTCTGTTTATTACAAAGTTTGCGAATATCCTCCACTTTATCGGGAGTAGTGGTAATGTACAGAATGTCATTAGGTTCGATGACATCATCACCTCGAGGTATTATAGTATCCCTACGGCGCTTGATAGCCGACACGTGGAGGTCGTGATGAGTCATAGTAATTTCCTTGAGCTGTTTGCCCACGAGATAAGCATCATCACGTACTTTGACACCTATAAGGATAATCTCACCGTTATTGAGCTCGAACCAATTCCTGACCCATCCTCGTTTCAAGGCTGTTATAATCTCCTTAGCCGCAAGATATTCCGGGTAAATAAGGTCACTGACACCAATACTGCTGAAAAAATCCTTGTGACTCGGATCCATGAATTCGTAATTATCAATGCGGGCAACCGAGCGCTTTGCGCCTAGAGAATGAGCTATGGCGCAGGATGTAACATTCTTATCCTCAAACGGAGTGACTGCGATAAAGAGGTCGGCATTCTTAGCCCCCGCCTCACTCAGTGTATTGAATGATACCGGACTGCCTACGTAGGTCATGAGATTGTAGTTGGAGTCGAGAACTCCAAGCTTTTGTGCGTCGTTATCAACCACCACAATATCCTGTTCCTCGTTGGAGAGCAGTTTTGCCAAGTGGGATCCT
>JAAVGQ010000124.1 GCA_014800105.1 Bacteroidales bacterium
CGGCGACGACCTCACCGAGGATATTCAGGCTCACATGCGTCGGGTCCACAACGTACGCGTAGGTCTCCGCACTGCCGAGCTCATCAAGATGAACGTAGGTTCAGCTCTCACTGAGCTCGACAATCCACCGGAAGACTACGTGGTTCACGGCCCCAACCAGATTACCGCCCTTCCCATGGAGATTCCAGTGACCTATCAGGAAATCTCTCACTGCATTGAGAAATCTATCTCGAAGATTGAGGCTGCTGTTCTCAGCGCTCTTGAGGAAACTCCCCCTGAACTGTATGCTGACATTGTTCACAACGGCATCTGGCTCGCCGGAGGTGGTGCACTCCTCCGTGGTCTTGACAAGCGCCTGACCGACAAGATTGGTATCCAGTTCCACATCGCCGAGGATCCCCTGCTCTCAGTTGCCAAGGGCACCGGCGTGGCACTGAAACATATCAACTCATTCTCGTTCCTGATTCGCTAATAGTCAATAGGGTAGTTAAGTAACTAACAGGGAAACCATTGTAAGACGTGCACAACCTGCTCAATTTTCTGGTGAGGTATCGTGCGTGGATTGTCTTCATAATCTACGTAGTAATATCGTGCATACTCTTATTTAGCGGAAATCCCTATCAGCGGCACGTCTATCTGACGTCAGCTAATACTGTAACAGCCTCAGTCTATGATGCCTCGCACACTGTCACCGGTTATTTTCACCTACGTGACATCAACGAGGACCTCCAGCGACGCAACGCACAGCTTGAAAGCGAGGTCATCGCATTACGTTCCCGTGTTGATGACCTCGAGTTAGAGCTTCAGCAATTCAGTGACACCATTGAACTTGCGCCCTCGCTTAAGAAATTCGACTTCATTCTGGCTTCAGTCATCAACAACTCAATAAGCAGTCCTTACAACTACATCACTATTTCCAAGGGCAAGGCTGACGGAGTGAAACCTGAAATGGGAGTCGTTGACCAGAACGGCGTCGTTGGCGTCGTCAATCTCACCGGAGAACACTATTCGCGCATCATCTCATTGCTCAATCCTGATTTCCGTCTCTCATGCAAGGTCAAAGGAAGTGACGTTTTCGGATCCCTCGTGTGGGATGGGGAAAGCCCGTCGGAAGCTGTGCTTGAAGAACTCCCCAAACACACCGTCTACGAAACCGGTGACACCGTCATCACCAGCGGCTACTCAGCTGTGTTTCCTGAAGGAATCCCGGTGGGTGTGATTACAGAAACTGACCGCGATGCTGATGATAATTTCGTAAAACTACGCATCAAGCTCTTCACTGACTTCTCTCAGCTCAGTACAGTTCGACTGGTTGTCAGCAATGACAGTGAGGAAATAAAAGAGGTAGAATCTCGAATCTAAGGACTGCGGGAAAAAGAATAGAAAAAAGGGAATAATCATTATCACGTAAATAGAGTATGGCAAAAAGTATATTGCAATTCACATTGCTTTTCTTGGTATTGGTACTCCTCCAAGTGCTGATATTCAACCATCTCTACCTTTTCCACACCGCTCTCCCGCTCGTCTTCATCTACTTTATACTGCGTCTCCCTGTGACCCTGAGCACCGTTAGCGTGCTGACGCTCTCCTTCCTCCTCGGTCTCACCATCGACGTTTTCAGTAATACGGCCGGCATGAACGCCCTCGCTTGCACAATACTTGGCTTCATCAGGCTNCCCATGCTCCAGCTCTATACTCCGCGCGACGATGACCACAACANCAATCTTGAGCCATCGATTAAGTCACTGGGAGCTACCGTTTTCACAAAGTATGCCNTGTCAGCATCCTTTATTTACTGCTCACTTTTTTTCNTCATTGAATCCTTTACATTCTTTAATACTGTCACTCTCCTGCTCCGCATTGCCGGGAGCACCATTCTAACCTTTATCGTAATAATGTGTATTGACTTTTTAATAAACCAACGCAGTGAGAAAAGACTATAATCTCGAACGACGCAAATACGTTATCGCCGGCTTCCTCGTGTTGGTTGCAATTATATTCCTCGTTAGGCTCTTTGACCTGCAGATTAATGATAGCAAGTACAAAGCATACGCTGACAATAACGCCTTNCTTAACAAGATCGTNTACCCGTCNCGCGGNCTCATCTATGACCGCAACGGTGAGCTGATTGTTTACAACCAGCCGGCCTATGACGTGATGATGATTCCACGCGANGTGCAGCAGTTTGACACGCTCGACTTCTGCCACACAGTGAATATCACTCCCGAGCAGTTTTCCAAGCGNCTGCANGACATGAAGCGTGCGCCCGGCTATTCGAGCTATACACCTCAGGTGCTTCTCACNCACCTGTCAGCCCAGGATTACGGTCGCCTCCAGGAGAAGCTCTACCGCTTCCCCGGCTTTTTCATCCAGAAACGCATCCTGCGTCAATATAACCATAGCACAGCTGCCAACGTTCTCGGAAACATCCGCGAGGTATCGCAGGCCGACATTGATCGTGACCCCTACTATCAGCGCGGTGACTATTGTGGNGACCTTGGNGTCGAGAAAAGCTATGACGAATACCTCCGTGGCCAGAAGGGTGCCGAAATCCTCATTCGCGATGCTCACGGTCGTATCCAGGGTCGCTACCAGAACGGCGAAATGGATATTGTACCGGTTTCAGGCCGCAACCTCAAACTCAGCATCGACTACCGACTTCAAGAATATGCCGAAAGCCTGATGGTCAACAAGATTGGAGCCGTTGTCGCAATCCAGCCCAAGACCGGTGAAATCCTTGCAATGGTATCGAGTCCCACTTATGACCCAACGCTCCTCGTAGGACGCCAGCGCGGACAGTCTTACCGCGACCTCGTAAACAATCCTTACAAGCCTCTGTTCGACCGCGCACTCATGGCAGCCTATCCACCCGGCTCTACCTTCAAGCCCGGCCAGGGTCTCATTCTGTTGCAGGAAGGCATTATCAATACTCAGACCGCCTATCCATGCTCGCATGGGTTTATTTCAGGCGGACTACGCGTAGGTTGCCACGGCCACGGCTCCCCTATCCCACTGAAACCTGCGCTCCAGACTTCATGCAACGCCTATTTCTGCTGGGGATTCAAAGGCATGGTTGACAAGCGAAGCAAGTACGGTAATCCGGCCAACGCGTTTGAGATATGGAAAAATCATCTCGTTTCAATGGGCTACGGCTATAAGCTCGGTGTCGATCTCCCCAGTGAGAGCCGCGGCTTCCTCCCCAACGCACAATTCTATAACAAGTTCTACGGCGAAAACCGCTGGAGCGCCAATACTATTATTTCCGTGTCAATCGGCCAAGGCAAAGTCTGTGCCACACCGTTGCAGATTGCTAACGTCTGCGCTACTATTGCAAACCGCGGCTGGTTCATTACTCCTCATGTTGTTAAAGAAATTCAGGATACCGTCCTACCCTCTCAGTATGTCGAACGCAGATATCCCACCATTGACTCAAAGTGGTACAACGAGGTTGCCGAGGGAATGCGCATGGCTGTTACCGGCGGTACATGCCGTATAACTAACCTCCCCGACATTGCTGTTGCAGGTAAAACCGGTACGGCTCAGAATCCCCACGGACGCGACCACTCGGCATTCATGGGATTTGCACCCTATGATGATCCCGAAATTGCAGTATGTGTCTACGTTGAGAATGCCGGTTTTGGTGCGACGTTCGGTGTGCCCATCGGTAGCCTCGTAATCGAGAAATATCTCAAGGGCGAAATAGCTCCTGAGCGCAAATATCTCGAAGATAAAATGCTTGAATCAAATACAATAATCTACAGTGGAGTCAAGAAGCACTAATACCCGCGAGCAAGTCTCCCCGTTTAAGGGCATCGACTGGTTTACAATCATCATCTATCTCTTGCTGGTGGTTGCCGGCGCTGTGAGCATTTATGCAGCGAGCTATGACTTCGATAATGCGAGTATTTTTGATCTCAATGAGTTCTCAGGCAAGCAACTCCTCTGGATAGGGCTCTCCTTGATTCTCGGCTTGGTTCTCCTTCTGGTCGACAAGCGAATGTATGATACATACGCTTACCCCATATATCTGGGTGTCATGTTATTACTTGTCGTCACGATATTCGTGGCTCCTAACATCAAGGGCTCCCATTCATGGATAGTCCTTGGTCCCGTCAGCCTTCAACCGGCTGAGTTTGCCAAGTTTGCCACCGCCTTGGCTCTTGCGAAATTATTCAGCACCTATGGCTTTTCGCTCAATGCCAAAAGCTCGAACTATCTCAAGGCACTCTCCATCATATTCATACCCATCGCTCTCATTCTCGCCCAGAATGAGACCGGTTCAGCACTCGTTTACCTCGGCCTCTTCTTCGTGCTCTACCGCGAGGGAATGAGCGGAATGATACTCCTGGCTGCCCTCCTCGCTGTGGCAATATTCGTTACCACAATTAAGTTCACTGAGTCAACCCTCATGGGAATTGCAACCGGCGAGGCCTCGGTTTATATCCTCGTGATGGCAATGATGGTGCTTCTTTTGGCACTATTTTCTCGCACTGTCATCGTTGCCCGCAACCTATTCTTCTGGTTTGCCGGCTCCGGAATCATAGTCGCCGTGCTTGATATATGCGGTATTGAAATTCCCGGTCACTACTATTTCCTCACGGTGATAACCCTCGGTTCAGTCTACTGCATTGTTGAAACACTGCGCTCTCACATCATCAAGATCCTCGCTGCCGTGGCNACNGCATTCATAGCAATATGCTTTATGTTCTCGGTTAACTACGTATTCAGTGAAGTACTCAAGCCCCACCAGCAGATGCGTATCAAGGTAGCCCTGGGCATCGAACAGGACCTGTTGAGAGCCGGCTACAACGTCAACCAGTCAAAAATCGCTATCGGCTCAGGCGGCCTCACCGGCAAAGGCTTCCTCCAGGGCACCCAGACCAAACTTAAATACGTTCCCGAGCAGCACACTGATTTCATCTTCTGTACCATAGGCGAGGAAGAAGGCTTTGTTGGAACCTCCCTCACCATGTTCCTCTTCGTGCTGTTGATATTGAGAGTAATATACATCGGCGAGCGCCAGCCCACAATTTTTGGGCGAGTATATGCTTACTGTGTTGCCTCTTACTTCATCGTGCACTTCTGTATCAACATCGGCATGGTAATCGGATTGTGCCCCGTTATCGGCATTCCCCTCCCATTCTTCAGCTACGGCGGCTCCTCACTGTGGGGGTTCACCTTCCTCCTCTTCATCCTCCTGCGCATCGACGCNGGCCGCCTCCGCTAATGCACCCGCAAAAAAANTNGCAGAACTTTCTCGAAAATCACTTATAGACACCAACCGCNCATNCCTTCGAAGCCTACACACTGGAGTGGGAATTCCATACACTGGGAAGTGGCGGAGCCGAGATGAATAGAGGAACCTATGCGGAACACTTCAGCGCCATAGCATAAGGGCAGCTCACTGCCGGAGCCTAAGACCTCCCGGTCATAGGCCGTCAACTCCTTAACCATTAGCAAAGGATAAGATTCTATTTACAGGATATAGGAATCCCCTGTCAGTGACTGGCAGGGGATAATATTTGTTTCGCGATAATTCGATTTTTAGAATGCNGGCGCAAGGAGTGACGATTCTATCTTGCTTACGTCTTCCTGAAGCTGCTTCTCGATGGGTATGCGTTCCTCGATGTTCTTGCAAGCGTAAAGGACGGTAGCATGTGTGCGTGATAAACGGGTTCCTATTGCTTTAAGAGCCATCTTGGCATGTTTCTTGGCCATATACATCACCATCTGGCGGGCATCGGAAATTTCACGCTTCCTTGACTTGGTGAAGAGATCGTCAGGCTCGATGTTGTAATAGTTACTTACGCTCTCGAGTATCATCTCAAAGTTGAGCTGACGGCGTGCTACCTTAACTGAATTACTGATGACGTAGCGCGCAAGGTCAATGGTGATTTCCTGTGAAAGCACTGTTGCTCGGGCAAGGAGTGACACCATGATGCCTTCAAGCTCACGAATGCTTCCGGTTACATTCTCAGCGATATAGTCAAGAACCTCGGGCGAGATTGATAGTCCACAAGTCTCAGCCTTTCTCAAAAGCACAGTACGACGCAGTTCGAGGTCAGGACGCTCAAGCTCTACGGTCATACCCCACTTTAGGCGTGTGAGCATACGTTCAGGCATTCCCTTGAGTTGACTGGGTCGACAGTCACTGGTGAGGATGATGTGCTTGTTGTTAAGGTGCAGGTGGTTGAAGATGTGGAAGAAGATACCCTGTGTCTTTTCCTTATCAATCAAGTCCTGAATATCATCAATAATGAGAACATCGATGCTCTGATAGAAAAGGATAAAGTCATTAATCTTTCCACTGCGGGTGGCTGCTGTGTACTGGTTCTCAAACAGACGGGCAGTGAGGTACAGCACGCGCGCCATGGGATTATGTTCCTTGATGCGGATTCCTATGGCGTGAACGAGATGGGTCTTGCCTACGCCTGATGGACCGAAGATGAACAGTGGATTGAATGTATTGTTCTGAGGATCGTTACCGATTGTCTCACCGATTGAACGTGCGAGGCGGTTACTGATACTTCCACAGTAGTTCTCAAATGTATAGGTGGGATTGAGCTGAGAGTCGAACATAACGTTCGAGGGTGCCTGGAAAGGGTTGGCCTTGACGGGCTCGTCCTTAATAGCACGGCTCTTGCTCACGCTCTTGATGTCAATAGTAGTGGCAGGCTGATTCTGCACCTGCTGGTATTGATAGAAG
>JAAVGQ010000125.1 GCA_014800105.1 Bacteroidales bacterium
TGACTGAAATAAAATAAATAATAATGAAATAGCTCTCATGATATCAATATTTGATGTATGTTTTTGTTGGAACATGATATATTTTAAACTGTGGAATTCTAGTTTTAACTTTCAGATGTAAATCTGTTATAACATTCTTTACGTCAATGTCGACACCAGATGCATGGTCAGCTATAGGATGACCATGAATCATCTCTCGAAGATTATAAAAATATTTGAGCTGAGTACTATATAGATGTGTCATTCCCGGTTCGCTACCCCGAACATGACCACTTGAGATAAAATCATGGCCTTCGTCGCCCTCTATTCCGGTTCTAATCAAACTGACTTCATTTTCTGTAATAGCAGTTACATTTTGAGCAAATGCCTCAAATAACTTTGTCGCATTGTCATCACCTCTGACTTCTATAATATCGGCTTTCCCGGCTGAGATTTGCTCATCACTCGACCTTTTAAACGGAGCATAATGCCGTTGAGAATACTTTATGACTGTACCGTATTCAAATTCTAATATCTGTGGATTTCCTTCACTGTCAGACTTTGGATTTCCTTTACTATCAACAAATATGAATGCATCTTTTTCTTTATCAATAACAGTTTCCTCAATCATTCCGTCTTCGTTCACTTTATATATATCTTTTCCACTTGGGTCAATGTATTTCAGGGGGTTAGCGGCGCAGTAAAGGTAGGGGTTGAGTGAGGGATAGTCGCCGGATTTCGGATCGGGGACGGTGAACATGGCAACTTGAGGGATGAGAGTACGGGCCTCGAAGTCGTAGTGATTCAATCCTCTTTCGGTCTCGAACTCCTTGCCGCCATACTTGTAGCGGTTGACCTCGGCTCCGGTAGAGCTCTGCATCGGTACCCCATACGGGTAGAGGTCACGAATATCAATGCTTGAGGATTTCATGGCGGGAGAGTCAGGTATTAAGTGATAATNATGGATTTACCNCCGCAATTTACTGATTAAATATCTAAACTCCAAGTGTTTTTATTTTAATTTTTGCATCCGCGCTGTGGGTTGAGGGGTTGGAGGATGGAGTTATTTCGCGGGGAAAATTTNCGGGTTAACTTTTTAAGCCTACGCCGTGGGCAATTTTTGCTGTGGTGATTTTGTCTTAGTGTGTATATCTGATACTATTACATCGTGGNAAAGTTGCAAAAAATACAACATTATGTTGTCATTCCTTTGTTTTAAACGGGAAAGTCACTATTTTTGTAGAGTGAAAAAGATTTTGTTATAGAAGCGCAAAATCACTGTTATCGTTTAATTATTAAGAGACCTCCTGGAAAAAAATATGGCTGAAAATAGCGAGAATTCCCCGTCAATAGTTAATGAGCCGCATGAGACTATACTTGACCGCATCAAGTACATCATGAACACTTCAAGACTTAACCAGTCAGCTTTCGCACGCAGGCTGGGAGTCGATTCTCCTTACATCTCAAAAATAATGTCGGGTAGACTTGCTGTGAGTGAAGGTTTTATCAACCGCATAGTCATTGACATGGGGGTATCCAAACAGTGGCTTAAGCATGGAACTGATGTTCCTTATCCCAAGCCCTCCCANGCTACTACAATCGAGACGCCCGTGGAGCCCACGNTTTCCACGCCGGTGAGAAACGGCATTCCAGTGTATGATATCGANGTAACCGCCGGNTGCACTGAACTGACCCGNCTGCTCACTATGGACCGCATCATGGGGTATGTTGACATGCCACAGGTTAATCCCGAGTGTTTAATAGTGAGAGTGAGCGGTGACAGCATGAAACCATCTATACAGAACGGCAGTTTCATAGCCATTCGGCCTGTGAGCGCCTCAGGTATCATCTTCTGGGGTCAGATTTACGTGGTGGTTACTGACAGCTATCGCATGGTGAAATACCTGCGCCGTCACACTAACCCNGACTATGTTGTTCTCCACAGCGATAATCCTGAGTATGATGACATTGACCTTCCCCGCAGCGATATTCAGGGGCTCTATCTCGTGGAGACTGTAATAAATTATAGTCGCCGCTGTTGATTTCTGAACCTTATCAGTAAACTTTAGACCACTCATTGCGTTAATATTTTTAAACAATATATTTTATCCTTTTACCGCACTATATGGAATACGGTATTCTTGATTTCCTTGGTCTGCTTGGTGCAGTCGGTTTGTTCCTTTATGGAATGAAAGTAATGAGTGAAGGTTTGCAGAAGGCAGCCGGAGACCGTTTGCGTAGTATCTTGGGTGCTATGACCCGAAATCGCTTTACCGGGACACTCACGGGTTTCTTTATCACGGCACTCATCCANAGCTCTTCAGCGTCAATCGTGATGGTGGTGAGTTTCGTGAATGCCGGTCTCGTCACTCTCGCTCAGTCAATGGCTGTCATCTTCGGTGCCAATGTGGGCACGACGTTCACGGCATGGATGCTGACTCTGTTTGGTTTCAAGGTTGATATATCAGCTTACACCATCCCTTNGATAAGTGTTGCTATCATAATGCTCTTTTCCAGCAAGAGTCGCACGAAGTCAATGGGTGAGTTCCTGATAGGTTTCGCGCTGTTGTTCCTCGGTCTNGATATGATCAGCAACTATGTTCCTGANCTCCAGAGTAATCCCGGAATGTTTGAATTCCTTCAGCGCTATGCNGCCCTTGGNTTCAAGTCAGTCCTCATATTCTTTGCCGTGGGATGCGTGGTAACNATGATTATCCAGTCATCGGCAGCNACATTCGCGATAACGTTAATTATGTTCAGCCGCGGCTGGGTTGACTTTAATCTTGCCTGTGCGATAGTCCTTGGCTCGGCTGTGGGTACTACCATTACTCCTATCCTTGCATCAATGAGNGGTAATGTAGCGGCTAAACGCACCGCCACCGGCCACTTGATGTTCAATATTCTCGGTTCAATGTGGTGCCTCTCTTTATTCTANTATTTCAGTGACTTCATCCTGTGGATTACCAACCACATTGGCACCGGAAACCCCAACGACCTTTATGAAACAGTAAACGCTATCAAGGAAACTGATCCTCAGGTTTACAATCACCTGTTTGATACCAAGCCCACCGAGGATGCTGCGCTCAACCTGCGTCTCGATTCTCAGGTTCCCCTTATCAAGAGCCTCCAGTTCAAGGCATCAGTGGGACTGTGTGTATTCTATACCACTTACAANCTCATCAACCTCTTCATCATGATATGGTTCACCAAATTCTATGTGAAGGTTGTTGAATGGCTTATACCTTCCAAGAAGACCGGTGACGAAGAGTTCCAGCTCAAGTTTATATCAGGTACCCTGATGTCAGCATCAGAGCTCAATATCACTCAGGCTGAGAAAGAGATGTTCGTCTATGCCGAGCGNGTGGGTCGNATGATAGAAATGTCTAAGGAACTTGTACATACCAAGCCCGGCAGCGATGACTTCAACAAGCGTTACTCTCGTCTNGAAAAATATGAGGAAATCAGTGACCGCATGGAACTTGAGATTGCCAACTATCTTAACCGCTGTGCTGAGGGTCGCCTGTCCAATCCCTCCAAGCGACGTCTTGCAGCAATGCTTGCAATNGACTCGGAAATCGAGAGTATNGCTGACTGCTGCCTTGGCATCGGCAAGATTCTGCTNCGNAAACAGCAGAGCAACGTTCACTTCAGTGAGGAAATTTACACTAACATTGATACCATGTTNGGCTANGTTGAGACNGCGATGGCATCACTGCTCAAGCTNCTGCAGAATCTTGATACCATTAACGAGAATGACCTGATTGTNTGCTACAACCACGAGCGCGAAATCAATAACCTNCGCAACCAGTTGCGCCTTAACAATATAGGAAATATCAACGATCACCAGTACGAGTATCAGAGCGGTATTTACTACATGGATATTATCTCAACCCTTGAGAAGACTGGTGATTACATCATCAATGTTGTAGACACGTTGAAGAACGAGTTCCGCACCCTTTCTCCCCGTAAGAAATGAGTACTGAAACGAAACATGTAGGCGACGCAGTAACCGTCTACGGTGCGTCAAGTCCCAATATTGACCGTGACTATCTTGACGCGGCACGGGAAGTGGGCAAGTTGCTTGCTGAAAATGGAGTAGAGCTCGTTTGTGGAGGTGGCAGGACCGGAATNATGGGCTCAGCAATCGAGGGNGCTATTGAATCAGGAGGCACCGCAACGGGCGTTCTTCCCGGTTTCATGGTAGAGCTTGGCTGGCAACATCCCCGGCTGTCACGGATGGAGGTCACGCCTGACATGCATGCCCGCAAGGAGATGATGGCACGCATGGCACGCGGAGTAATCGCAATGCCCGGTGGCGTGGGTACCCTCGAGGAATTACTTGAAATAATCACGTGGCACCAGCTTGGACTTTACAACGGCCATGTAGTCATTCTTAATATAAACGGTTATTATGACCCGTTGCTTGAGATGTTGAAACGCTCTATTGAGTACCGGTTCATGAATCCTGACCATGCGTCGTTGTGGTACGTTGCCCGTACACCGCGGGAGGCAGTCGAATATGTTCTCAATACCCCGCTAGTCGAGAAGCCGTTCACTCATAAAATTAGATAATCTACTTTAGACCAATCATATTTTTTCCGCACATTCGAGATTAGATATGGAAAATGACTCTACCATAGTTCAGATTCCTGAGTTTCATATTGTCGAGGTATGTTCCCTTGACGAGATGCCTCTTGACTCAGCGATGGTAGCTGCCACGACCATTCTTGTGGATACTCCGGCTGCGGGAAAACCGGCTCAGCCGCGCCCCACGGGACTACAGCCTGACTCATGGCTGCTCGCCGGCCTGCTCCTGTTGATGACACTCATTGCTGCGGGTGCACGTACATTCCGTCACATTTTCGGTGCTCTCGATACTGAGTTACTTGGAGTTCGCCGTCGTGCCAATGCATTTGAAAGCCACACGTCGGCCGAGTCACGCACCCTCCTGCTCATGGTGTTGACAGGCTGTTTCTGCCAGGCGATTCTTGTGGGTTACTTCTTTCGGCCTGATGCTGTATCTGATTTACCGCTGTTGCTTGCCCTCACGGGAGTGACGGTAACGCTATATCTCTTTCAAGTGGTGGCCTACAACATTTTAGGTTTTACTTTCACTGATAAGGTCAACAAGACTCAGCTGCTCAAGGGACTCAATCTCTCGCAGGGATTGACAGCACTTTTGTTATTGATCCCCACGTTTATATTACTTTTTTACCACAATGTGGCAACGACAATGCTCATAGTGGCGGGATGTTTGTATATTTTAGGACGAATCGCTTTTATTTGCAAGGGTTTTAGAATTTTTTACAATGGTTTGTCTTCTTTAGTCTATTTTATTTTGTACCTTTGCGCTCTCGAAATTATTCCGGTCATAATAGTTGGCGCAGCCGCAAGTTATCTCTGCTCCATGCTGTGATATCGGGAAATTAGTTTAATGTACAAATCAATTACTGTATCGTGAAGATCAATAAGATACTTGTATCACAACCTAAGCCTACATCCGAAAAATCTCCTTACTACGAGTTAGAGGAAAAATATGGCGTTGAATTGGTGTTCCGTCCCTTCATCAAGGTTGAAGGCCTTACAGCACGTGAATTCCGCCAGCAAAAAATTAATATACCTGATTTTACTGCTATAATCTTCACTGCCCGCACGGCGATAGACCATTTTTTCCGGCTGGCTGAAGAGTTGCGTTATCAGATTCCTGACACGCTGAAGTACTTCTGTACCAGTGAGTCAATCGCTTTGTATCTACAAAAGTACATTGTCTACCGCAAGCGCAAGATTTTCTATTGCGAGAACGGTAAGATAGCTGACCTCGTGCCTCTGCTCGTAAAGCACAATAAGGAAAATTACCTTTACGTGGTGAGTGACGTTCACAAGGATGACACCACTCTCCTTGACAAGCATAAAATCAAGTATACCAAGGCTGTGATGTATCGCACGGTGAGCAACGATTTTGCTCCTGGCGAACCTCTTGATTACGATGTTCTGGTTTTCTTCAGTCCTGCAGGTATTCAGTCACTGAAGAAGAACTTCCCTGACTTTGACCAGACTAACGTAGCTATAGGTACTTTCGGCACTACTACCGCTCAGGCTGTTCATGACGCCGGGTTGCGTCTCGACTTTGAGGCTCCTACCCCTCAGACTCCCTCAATGCCTGCTGCGCTTGATAACTTCCTTAAGAACAACATTGAAGCCAAGGGTTAATTTCACGCCCGGCGCTTCGTCAAAATAGAGTAGGAACTGGAAATGAATTCTGAAATAAAACATAGTCTTACTCTACCCAAGTATACAAGGTTATGCGGCACCACGTCAGTCGACAGGCTGTTTGAGCGTGATGCCGCAGCCTGGTGTGTTTCCCACCCCCTCCGTGCGGTTTGGCGCCCGTCACTGCCATCAGTCATGTTTCCTGGTTCTCTTGGACATGGCACTTTGCGTTTCCTCATCACTGTTCCCAAGAAGAAGCTGCGACACGCCGTTGACCGCGTAGCAATGCGCCGTCGCGTGCGAGAGGCTTACCGACTTTGTCGTCAGGATTACGAGACTCTTTTACCGGCGGGAACACATCTTGATATCGCA
>JAAVGQ010000051.1 GCA_014800105.1 Bacteroidales bacterium
GTCCAGAGGTGGAAGGGAACGAGCGAGAGTTTGAATCCCACACCGGCGATAACGAATGCGAGAGCGCAGATTACCATTGCTGAAGAAGCCTTGCCGAATGCACCGTAGATTTCAGTGAAGTAGAGTGAGCCTGCTACACCGTAAACGAGTGAGAGACCCATCAGGAATACTGCTGAAGAGAATACGGCAGTGAGGATGTATTTGACAGCTGCCTCATGACTCTCGTAGCGTTTCTTGTCGAAAGCGACCATTGCTGCGAGGGGAAGTGAAGCACATTCGAGACCAATCACGAAGAGGAGGAAATGACGGGCTGAAATCATGAGATACATACCGAAGAGGGTAACGAGGAGAAGCTCGAAGAACTCGCCGCGGCGAACTGCAGTTTCCTCGCTGTTAACCCACTGGCAAGCCTGGATGAGTACAATGAATACACCCACGTTGAGCACATTCTTGATCATCGCGATGATGGGCGAGGTAGAGTACATGCCGGCAAATGCATCGTTTGTCACGCCTGAGATGCAGGGGCAGAAGCAGGCTATGGTGTAGATACCGAAGAGCGCGCATGTGAATGTAGCCAGACCCTTGAGCGCATTCTTGGGTGCAAAGGTGTCATAAAGGAACACCAGCAGGAATACTACCAGGAGAATGATCTCCTGTTTCATTACTAAGAACTGTGAATAATCCATGATGGTCTATGTATTAGAAGTTCGAGGCTATAGCGCGGAAAATCTCCGGGTTGAAGGTGCCGCGAATCAAATGTTCAAAGAAGTTGGGGAAGCAACCGATTGCTGCTACACAGATGATGAGGCATGTGGTTGAGAGGCGTTCCCACCATGTAGCGTCGGTGAGCTCGAGGTGGTGCTTGTCCTGAACGGGACCCAGGAGAAGCTTGCCTACAACACGCAGGATGTAAACCGCAGTGATAACGATTGAGCAGCATGCGATGATTGTGAACACGAGGCGGAGTGAACCGGCACCTGAGAGGTAGTCAGCCATGCCCTGCTGGAATGAACCAACGAAGATTGTCATTTCAGCCACGAAGCCTGAGAGACCGGGGAGACCGAGAGAAGCCATACCGGCGATCACGTAGCAAACGGCAAGGTAGGGCATGATTTTCATCAGGCCACCCATCTTTGAGATGTCACGGGTGTGAGTACGTCCGTAAATCATACCGATGAGAGCGAAGAAAAGGGCAGTCATGAGACCGTGAGAGAGCATCTGCATTACTGCACCGGTCATTGCGGTGGTGTTGAGCATGAGGATTGCGAAGAGAACGAGACCGCAGTGTGACACTGATGAGTAAGCGTTGATGTATTTGAGGTCAGTCTGAACGCAAGCTGAGAATGCACCGTAGACTACTGAGATACCTGTGAGGATAAGGAAAATCCACGCGAGGTCGTTGGCTGCCTGAGGCATGAGATACATTGCAACGCGGAAGCAACCGTAACCTCCAAGCTTCATAAGCACGCCGGCGTGAAGCACTGAAACGGCGGTGGGGGCGCAAGCGTGACCGTCAGGGCTCCATGTGTGGAAGNGGAACATAGCGCCGAGGACGCCGAATCCTACGAATGTCATGGGGAAGAGGAAGTACTGCCAGCCGGTCGAGATAGCTGCGTTGCGTGCAATCTGGATAAGGTTCCAGGTGTAGTGGCCGTCAGCTGAAGAGTGGTAGTAGATACCGATGAGGCTGAGCATCAGGAATGCTGAACCGCCCATGAGCATGAGGGTAAGCTTCATTGCTGAGTAGTTCTTGTTGCCTGAACCCCAGACACCGATGAGGAGGTACATGGGGATGAGCGCAACCTCATAGAACATGAACATTGTGAAGAGGTCAATGGTGATGAAGAATCCGAATACACCGGTTGAAAGGAGGATCAACCACNGGAAGAATGCCTTGGGCTGGTTGATGGTCCATGAAGCGAATGAACCGGTGAAAAGGATGATTGAAGAGAGGAGAAGCATTGCGATTGAAACGCCGTCAACACCCACGGTGAGGTTGATGTTGAGTCCCTGAGCGTAGAACCATTTCCAGCTACCGTAGTAGTACATGCCGTCGATGGCGCTGTCAGCGGGGGCTTTCAGGAAATCCATCAGCAGGTATACGCTAAGAGCGATGAGTGCGGTAGAACCTACAACGGCCACGGCACGTATCTGTTTGATATTGCGGCTCAGTGCCACGCCCGCAAGCATTACCAGCGGTATCAAAACAAAGTAGATCAATATATTATCGAATACCATGATAAAGTGTATAATCTAATTGGTTTAAGTTTCTTTTTCTTATCTCGTGAGTGTGGTCATTAAAGGACACATATCATGGTCACGGCTGCAAGCAGGAGAGCACCTATGAGGTAGAACCATACGTACATGTGAACATTACCTGACTGCAGACCACGTATCGCGTAAGATGCCTTATTAGTAACGGCAGCGAAGGCGTCCATAGTGCCGTCGATGATGTGACGGTCAAACCATGCGATGGGTTTACAGATAAGACCAAAGATGATGCGGTGAGTGATGAACTGGTAGAGTTCGTCCCAGTAGAAGCGGTGGTGGCACCAGTCCCACAGGCGGGGGAGGGCAGCACGCATGCGAGCAGGGAGAGGATTTTCTTCCTTGTACATCTTCATTGCAACAAGGATAGCGACAACAGCTACTGTGAGTGAGATTGCAGCTACGCCCCAGTTAAGGTTCTCAAGGTTAGTGAAGAAGCCTGAGCCGGTGATGGGATGACCATTCCATGTTACGAGTGAACCGAAAGGAACAAAACCGGCAAAGCATGATACAACAGCGAGGATGATGAGGGGAAGTGACATTGTCCAGGGCTGGTCATGGGGTGCGTGGTGTCCTTCAGGAATCTTGTGTTCTTTCCACCAGAAGATGAGGAAGTAGAGACGGAACATGTAGAAGGCGGTGAGACCGGCTACAACTGTCATCCAGATAGCCCACACTGTTGAGTGACCGAAGCAAGCGGTGAGGATTTCGTCCTTAGAGAAGAAGCCTGCGAAGGGGATGATACCTGCAATGGCAAGACAGCCAATGAGGAAGGTGATGTGAGTGATGGGCATGTATTTGCGAAGGCCATGCATAGCGGTGTAATCGTTAGAACCGATAGCGTGGATGAGAGCACCTGCACCAAGGAACAGGAGGGCCTTGAACATTGCGTGAGTGAAGAGGTGGAACATTGAAGCCATGTAGCCGAGACCTTCGTGAACTTCGTGGCCTAGGGCTACCGAGTGGTCAATGCGTGTTACACCGAGAGATACCATCATGAAGGCAATCTGTGAGATGGTTGAGAATGCGAGTACGCGCTTGATATCAATCTGTGTACATGCAACCATGGCGGCATAGAGTGCCGTGAGAGCACCTACAACTGTCACGATATCGAGAGCTGCGGTCTCCATGAGGTAGAGGGGGAAGAGGCGTGCTACAAGGTAAACGCCTGCCACAACCATGGTAGCAGCGTGGATGAGTGCTGAAACGGGGGTGGGACCTTCCATTGCATCGGGAAGCCAGATGTGGAGGGGCATCATTGCTGATTTACCCATGCCACCCATGAAGATGAGAACGAGAGCCCATGTGAGCACTGACGCACCCATGAACAAGGGGGCTGCGCTACCGGTGAAGAGGTTCTTGATCATTGAGGCTGTTCCCTCTGAAACCTGGTAAGTATCGGCGATGCCTTCAACAGGTACTGAGGTGAGCGAAGTGAAGGTGAAGGCGTCGGTGATGTTACCCTCGCCGTAGAAACCAACGTAGAATGAGAGAACGAGGATACCGATGAGGAAGCCGAGGTCAGCAAAACGTGTAACGATGAATGCTTTCTTGGACGCTGACACTGCTGATGGCTTGGTGTAATAAAAACCGATGAGGAGGTAAGATGAAGCACCCACGAGCTCCCAGAAGATGTACATCTGGAAAATGTTGGTTGCAACAACGAGACCAAGCATTGAGAAGCTGAAGAGTGAGAGGAATGCGTAGAAACGCTGGAAACCGGTCTCCCACACACCGTGGTGGTCACGCATGTAGCCGTTGCTGTAGAGATGCACCATGAATGAGATGGTAGTGATCACGACGAGCATCATGGCTGAGATGGGATCCAGGAGGAAACCGATGCGTATGGTGAGACGGTCATAGAAGTTGAGCCAGTCCTGGTTGAACACCACGTGCTGGAGGCGGTTGCCGGCAGCGTCGATGAATGACTGGTTGCCCGAGAAGAAATACTCGAAAGCGACTGTATAGGCTATCACCATGGTGACACCCATGCCAAGCGTGCCGAGGATGCCGGCCCACTTGTGAGGCAGATACTTACCTGCGAGTCCCAGGAAGAGGAACATCAACAGGGGTATTGTCAGGATAAGAATTGCTGAAGTTACCATATCGAGGGATTAAAATTTCATTTTACAGATGTCGCGCACGTCGATATCGTTGTTAGCGCGGAAAACATTCACTAAGATTGCGATTGCGAGAGCGGTTTCAGCGGCAGCGATTGCGATGGCGAAGAGAGTGAAGAACATGCCGTCAAGCTGGCCGGGGAAAAGGAAACGGTTAAACACTACGAAATTCAGGTCAACTGAGTTGAGCATGAGCTCAAGCGAGATGAGCATCGCGATCATGTTGCGGCGGGTGATGAAACCATAAACACCGCAGGCGAACATGATGAGTGACGGTATAAGGTAATAGATAGCTGTTATTTCCATGACAAATTATCTTTTACGTGCAACAACTACACCGCCTATGATACATGCGAGCAACAGGATGCTGACAGCCTCGAAGGGGAGCAGGTACTGGCCGTGACCTGAACCCATGAGGGTTGATCCGATGAGCTTCATGTCAGGGTTAGACATGGCGGGTTGAGAAACAAAGAGTTCGCAACGGGTAAGGAGCGAGATAGCGCCGATGACGAGGGCGGCTAAGCCGGCAACGAGACCACGGATGCGACTGCGGGAAACGAGCAGGGCGCTGTTTTCACCGGGCTTGGTAGTGAGGAGGATGGCAAATACTACCATTACGACAATACCACCGGCATAAACTGCAATCTGAACGCCGCCCAGGAACTCATAGTCGAGTTTAAAGTAGACAGCCGCTGTTGCAAACAATGCGAAGAGCAGGTAAGTGGCCGAACGCAAAATCTTGCGTGAGGTCACGGCGAGAATCGAGAACACGACAATCGCCAGGGCTATTACCCAATAGGTGATGATGCTTCCTAATGATTCCATTATGATTGTTTATTTATTTTCAGTTGAATTGTCAGCCTGAGCTTTGGGAGCCTCGGGAGCAGCATCAGCGGCGGGAGCTGCTTTAGCTGCGGCTGCCTTAGCGGCTGCAGCGGCCTTGGCGGCGGCAATCTTGGCTTCGCGCTCAGCAAGGAGCTTTGCTTTCTCCTCTTCGGTAGGTTCGGGTTCGGGCTTCTCAGGGAGATAGTTGAGTTGTTTTACAAGCTTGGAGCGAGTGAAAACGGCCTGCTCAAAGTCATTTGAGAATGTCAGCGCATTGGTGGGGCACGTGGTTACACACAGCTGGCAGAAGGTGCAGCTACCAAGGTCATAGACGTAACGGTCAAGTTTCTTTTTCTTCTTGCCGTCCCACGTGTCAATCATCTTGGTGATGACGTTGATAGTGCCGTTGGGGCAGTTGCGTTCACAAGTGCCGCAAGCGATACAGCGGTGATTACCCTCCTTGTCATAGATAAGTTCCAGACAAGCGCGGAAACGTTCAGGGTAATGATGAGTGTCTCGATTTTCGGGATAACGCTCAGTGATTTTAGGGGTTATAAACTCCTTACCGGTCACCTGCATGCCTTTTACAAGGCTTGAAATGCCGTGACCCAATGAAGAGAAATAATCTTTTACACTTCCCATAATTGCTTGTTTATATCTTTGTTTAGTTTTATAATCGGTTTATTCAGTTTCAGGTTGATTGGCTTGTGAGGGGGCTATCAGTTATTCTGTGATTGACCGCCCACGATGTCAAGCAGCTCGGTAGTGATTGATTGCTGGCGCAACTTGTTGTATTCGAGCCTGAGCTGTTCCAGAAGCTTC
>JAAVGQ010000126.1 GCA_014800105.1 Bacteroidales bacterium
TGCAATTGCGAGACCCAATAGAGTATAGAATGTACCTAACCTAACTTCTCATCACGATTCCACACGGCATTCGAGAGCGGATTCGGCAAGCTTGTTAACAAGTACTCAACCGGCGTAAAATTCATGGTGGCACGCAAGTGGCTCACAGCTTTGCTGCTGATTATAGCGGGCGGAAGTTTGTACTACATGCTCACCACTACCAAGACCGGCCTCGTGCCGCAGGAGGACATGGGTTCAATCAATATCGACGTGCAGACACCCGTAGGTACCAACCTCGACGAAACGATGAAAGTCATGGAGGAAATCGACCGACGCATCTCAGATATTCCCCAGATTAAGGCCTACTCAAAGACAGCCGGCTTCGGTATGATGAGCGGCATGGGCTCGTCAAGCGGTAGCTTCAGCATCAGATTGAAGGACTGGAAGGAACGTAAGAATGAAGGTGATGACATTGACTCAGTTATCGACGAGATATACCGTCGCACCAACGATATTACCGGCGCGCGCATCATCGTGTTCACCCGCGGTATGATTCCAGGATACGGCACAAGCAACGGTTTTGAGATTCATGTTCAGGACCAGAAAGGCGGGTCAATCGAGGACCTCAAGCGCATCACTTTTGACGTCATCACTGAACTTCAGCAACGTCCTGAAATTGCCCGCGCCACGACGGCATTTGACACCCGCTATCCACAGTATCTTGTTGAAATCGACGCTGCAAACGCACTGCGCCACGGCGTTCAACCCGGTGACATCCTAAGCGTATTGTCAGGCTACATAGGCGGTAGTTACTCATCCAATATCAACCGCTTCTCGAAGCTCTACCGCGTAATGGTTCAGGCATCTCCCGAGTTCCGCCTGGACACTCAGGCGCTGGCCAACATGTTCGTGCGTAACTCTTCAGGTGAGATGACACCCATCAATCAATTCCTTAAGCTCACCAAAGTTTACGGTGCTCAGTCGCTTTCTCGCTTCAATTTGTTCTCATCAATACAGGTAAACGGCACGCCGGCAACCGGTTATAGCTCAGGCGAAGCTATTGAGGCAGTTCGCGAAGTATGTGCTGAGAAACTTCCTGCAGGCTACGGCTACGAGTTTGGTGGCATGAGCCGTGAAGAAGCCTCATCATCAGCATCAACGGTGTTTATCTTCGTAGTGTGCGTAGTCTTCATCTACTTAATTTTGTGTGCATTGTATGAGAGCTTATTTATTCCGTGGGCGGTTATTCTCTCGGTTCCCTTCGGTCTTGCCGGTACATTCCTGTTTGCACGCATGGTGGGACTTGAAAATAATATCTACCTGCAGATTGGCTTGCTGATGTTAATAGGCTTGCTTGCCAAGACGGCAATCCTAATGACTGAATATGCCACAGAGCGTCGTCGTGCCGGGTTGCCCATAGTCGAGGCCGTAATCTCGGCAGCAAAGGCTCGCCTACGCCCCATCCTGATGACCTCACTCACAATGATTTTCGGTATGATTCCGCTTGCATTCGCTCACGGCGTTGGTGCCAACGGTAACATTACCATAGGCGTGGGTACCATAGGAGGTATGCTCATAGGCACAATCGCGCTGATGTTTGTAGTACCGGTACTTTTCGTTGTGTTCCAGAAGATTGAAGAACGTGTAATGCCTAAACGTGAAAAACGATGAATAGGTTGAATAAGATAATATGCCTCACGGGAGTGAGCGGGGTGCTCCTCTCGATGACCGGCTGCAAGCTATATAGCAATTTTGAGAAGCCCGAACTTGAATTTGATCCCTCAGCGGTAAGCGCGCTGAAGGATTCACTCCCTTCCCCGCTGGCAACAATGAGCTGGCGCACTTTGCTCACTGATCCAGCTCTGGTTAAACTGATAGAGTCAGGACTGAAAAACAATACTGACCTGCGCATCGCCCAGCTAAAGATTGACGAGGCGGCTGCCACGCTTTCAGCATCACGCCTTGCACTATTACCGTCAGCGGGTATCAGCGCTGACGGGAAGGCAAGCACCTCGACTTCCAACAGTTTCAGCATCACTCCCACGGCGTCATGGGAAGTAGACATCTTCGGCAAGCAGCGTAACCTGCGCAAAAGTGCCGAAGCAGGCTTTTACTCTTCAGTGGCTTATAAACAAGCTGTTCAAACCTCGCTTATCGCCGGAATTGCCGAAGGATATTTCACACTCCTTATGCTCGAAGAACAACTGTCAATAAGCGAACGTACATTGAAAACATGGGATGAGAATATCCGCACGCTTCAGGCCTTCAAGCGCACAGGCCGTACTAACGAGTCAGCCGTGCTGCAGGCCCGTGCCAACAGAATGCAGGTGGAAAATTCTATCCTCACGCTGCGAAAGCAGATTCTCGTGCAGGAAAATGCTCTAAAGTCACTCGTCCTCGACCCCGATCTCGTGATTGAACGCAACAAACTGAGCGAACAGAAGTTTCCTGATAATATCGCCGGTAGTATTACCGCAGAAATGCTGTCAGGGCGACCCGATGTTCAACAGGCTGAGTATCAACTGCAGAAAGCATTCTACGGCATCAACGTGGCTCGTGCCGCATTCTACCCCACTCTGACTCTCTCAGGCTCGGCCGGATGGACTACAGCATCAGGCGGTAGCGTAGGTAATCCATCGGCCTGGATTGCTAACGCCGTGGGCTCGCTGGCCGCTCCCATCTTCAGCCGTGGAACCAACGAAGCCAATCTCAAGATTGCGAAGTCAGAATACGAGATTGCAGCATTACAGTTTGAGCAGAAACTACTGGATGCCGGTATGGAGGTCAATAATGCTATATCAGCATGGCAAACGGCGAACGACCGCATCAACATCGACAAGAAGCAGATTGTTACCCTGAAGGCCGCCGTACACAGCACGCAACTGCTTATGCGAAACACTGACACGACCAATTACCTTACCGTGCTCACAGCCCAGCAGCGACTCCTTGACGCTGAGCTCACCGAGGTTAACGACCGTTACCTCGCCATTCAGGCCGTCATATCCCTCTTCCACGCTCTGGGTGGAGGAACAGAATAAGCCGGCAATTATTCAAAATACAAGTCAACAATTGATTCCTATAGAAAACCGCTCCAAGCTTCAATGCCCGGAGCGGTTTCACTATACTTAATCTAAATCTATTATCTTCTTAATTAATTTCAATCGCGAAGTTCAAGATCTTCATCATCATCGGTATCCTTTTCAGAAGCTTCCCCGGGTACAAGGAGCGCGCTGAGTTCCCACAGGAGGTAGAGCGGGAGGAATACCAGTGCGAGCGTCACGGGGTCGCCGGTGGGAGTGATGATTGCAGCCAGCACGACGAGTGCCACGATAGCGTGGCGGCGATACCTGGTGAAGAACGAGCGGGTTATCACGCCAATCTTACCCAATACCCAGCACAGCAGGGGCAACTCAAATGCTATTCCCATGAGGAAGTTAAGCATCAGGAAGTTGTCAATATACGAGCTAAGTGAAATTGTATTCTTGATAGCCTCGGTAATCTGATAGTCAGCCAGAAATTTAAGGCACATGGGGAACACGATATAGTAGCTGCATACAACCCCGAGGTAGAACATGAGGTTACCGAAGATAAATGCCGGGGTAGCCTTTGATTTCTCGTGAGGATAAAGTCCGGGACTTATGAATGTCCAGAACTGATAAATCACAAACGGGAAAGTGAGAACCAATGCCAGCCAGAATGAGAGTGAGACATGGGTATTGAGCTGAGACGTGAGGTTAAGATTAATGAGGTCAAGGTGGAAACCTTCGCCTGACATGTCAGGCAACAGTGTTCCGTCACCGCGCAATGACCCGAGCCATTTATATGTAATAAATGAGCCGTCACAGGGAGCAAGAATAATATGGTCAAAAATCCAGGGCATGTAGATGAACATGGCAACGCCCACGATCACCACTACCACTGCAATTTTAAAGAGCACACCACGCAATGCGCCGAGGTGACTCCAAAAGTCCATTTCGCTATTTTCTCTTCTTTCAGTCACGTTCGAGAGTTAAGATAAAGTTAGAACCGAGAAATTTAAAACTGTCAATAAAAAAGGAAGAGAGTTATTTACTCTCTTTCTTTTCTGTTTCGTCTTTCTTTTCTTCAGTCTTCTCAGCAGGCTTGGTTGCAGAAGGAGCGGGAGCGTTCATTTCTTTTTCAACCTCGTTCATGCCATCCTTGAAAGCCTTGACGCCTTTACCGAGACCCTTCATGAGTTCAGGAATTTTCTTGCCGCCGAAGAGTAAAAGTACTATGAGAAGGATGATGAGCCACTGGTAACCCATAATCATCGCAGTAATCATTGTGAGTGTCATTTTTATTGATTTTAATTGATTTTAATTGGTTTTACTTTATTTCGTACCGTAAAGTTAAGAATAAATCATTGTATCCGCACAATTGTTCGTCTAAAAAATGTTATCTTTGCAGAAATAAACCGCTAATTTAACTTTTAATATTATTTCATTATATGAAAGCTTTTGTTTTTCCCGGACAAGGTGCCCAGTTTGTAGGAATGGGCAAAGACCTNTACGANACCAATNCNGNAGCNCGNGAANTNTTNGANAAAGCNAACGAGATTCTCGGNTTCCGNATCACCGACCTTATGTTTGAAGGCACTGACGAGGACCTGCGNCAGACTAAGGTTACCCAGCCTGCCATATTCCTCCATTCAGTNATCCTTGCCAAGACCCTTGGCGAAGAGTTCAAGCCCGACATGGTTGCCGGTCACTCACTCGGTGAATTCTCGGCTCTCACTGCTGCAGGCGCTCTTTCATTTGAGGATGGCCTCCGCCTCGTTGCTGCCCGTGCAATGGCTATGCAGAAGGCATGTGAAATGAAGCCCTCTACAATGGCTGCCGTTCTCGCTCTCCCTGATGAAAAGGTTGAGGAAATCTGCGCCGGCATTGACGGTGTAGTTGTCTGCGCTAACTATAACTGTCCCGGACAGCTCGTAATCTCAGGCGAGATAGAAGCAATCGACAAGGCTTGCGAACAGCTCCTTGCTGCCGGTGCTAAGCGCGCACTGAAGCTCAAGGTGGGTGGTGCTTTCCACTCTCCCTGCATGGAGCCCGCACGTGCCGAGCTCGCTGAAGCTATCGAAGCCACTACAGTTCACGTTCCCGTGTGTCCCGTTTACCAGAATGTTGACGCACTTCCCCACACTGACCCCGCTGAAATCAAGGCTAACCTCATCGCTCAGCTCACAGCTCCCGTGCGCTGGACTCAGACAGTCAAGAACATGATTGCCGACGGCGCTACCGAGTTCATCGAACTTGGCCCGGGCAAGGTTCTTCAGGGTCTCGTGATGAAGATTGACCGCAACATGGCTGTTTCAGGCAAGCAATAATTAACTTATCATATTATAAAGAGTGTCATGAATAAAACTTTTGCATTCGCACTGTTGTGTGCTATGGGTCTCACCGCATGGTCACCCATGAAAGCTGAGGAAAAAAAGGATAGCGCGGGTTTCGTTTTCACCGACGTTCGCGTTGTTAAATCTACTCCCGTAAAGGACCAGAACAAGAGCGGAACATGCTGGTGCTTCTCAGGCAACGCTTTCCTTGAGGACGAAATCCTCCGCAAGGGTGGCAAGCCCGTGAACCTGTCTGAAATGTTCGTAGTGCGTCATTGCTACAATGACAAGGCTGAACGTTTCGTTCGCCTCTACGGTACAGGTAATTTCTCTCAGGGCGGCAGCGCGCTTGACGTTCCATACGTTTGGAAAAAATATGGTATCGTTCCCCTCGAAGTGTACGAAGGTCTCAACTATGGCGAGACTAACCACGTTCACAACGAGCTCGAAAGCGCAATGAGCGGCTACGTGAAAGCTATCGCATCACGCCCCAACCGCAGCCACCTTTCAACTGCCTGGAAGCAGGGTCTCAACGGTATTCTCGACGCTTACTTCGGTGAGCTCCCCGAGACTTTCACCGTTGACGGCAAGACTTATACACCCAAGACTTACGCTGAGTCTCTCGGTATCAACATGGATGACTACATCCCCCTCACTTCGTTCAACCACCATCCCTTCTACGAAGGCTTCGTGTTTGAAGTACCTGACAACTGGATTGCCGAGGAGTACCTCAACCTTCCCCTTGACGAGTTTATGGCTGTAGTCGATAACGCTGTTGAAAACGGCTATCCCATGGTGTGGGCTGCTGACGTAAGCGAACCCGGCTTTAAGTGGAAAAACGGTGTTGCTCTCATGCCCGCTGACAAGAAAGAGGCTGACATGGAAGGCACCGAGCTCGCACGCTGGGTGAAACTCACTGACGCTGAGAAAAAGAACGAGCTCTACAACTTCAATGGCCCGGTAGCTGAAATTGACGTTACTCAGGAACTCCGTCAAGACATGTTTGACCGCCAGGAGACCACTGACGACCACGGCATGGAGATCGTAGGTTACGCTACTGACCAGAAGGGCAACCGCTACTACAAGGTTCGCAATTCTTGGACTGACAACCAGATTTACGGCGGTTATTTCTACGCTTCAGTTCCTTACATGAAGGCTAAGACGATGAATATCCTCGTTCATCGCGATGCAATCCCCAAGGAAATTGCCAAGAAACTTAACCTCAAGTAATCATCCGTATTACTCCTTATAGGCACCGACCGTTTTTCCGCGCGTCGGTGCTTTTCTTTTAAGTAAGTCTAATTTATATGAAACGAATAGGGATTCTAAGTGACACGCACTCATGCTGGGATGACCGCTTTGCCACCCACTTCAAGGACTGCGACGAGATATGGCACGCCGGTGACATTGGCGACATCAGCGTAATCGCCCGGCTGGAATCAGTATGTCCCGTTGTAAGAGCTGTAAGCGGTAATATCGACAACGGTATCGTGAGGCGCAGATGTCACGAGGTCGAGGCCTTCACCGTCGAGGGTGTCAACGTGCTCATGACCCACATAAGCGGTTACCCGGGCCGATATGCTCCCGGCACGCGCCGGCTCATCATTGAACACAAAGCAGGCCTGATGGTGGGCGGGCATTCCCACATACTCAAGGTAATGTGGGACAAGGAACTCAATTGCCTCCACATCAATCCCGGGGCAGCCGGTCATCACGGCTGGCAAAAGGAAAGAACCCTGATAAGACTCACCATCAATGACGGGCAATTCTCTGATCTCGAAGTAATAGAACTTGGAAAGATAAAGATATAGACATGAAAAACTCATTTTTATTACTGGCAGTCGCCCTCGGATTGATTTGTACAGCATGCAAGACAACCGAGGCTAACTATCGGGCTGCCTACGAACAGGCCAAGAACGGCCGCGAAAACAATGACGGTGTAGACAATACCATCTATGATGCCATTCGTCGCCAGGCTACAACATCAACTCAGACCGTTGACAACCGCAAGGTTGACGTAAAAAGGGAGCGCGTAAAACTCGCTGAGCAGTCTCAGGGAGAAAAGCTCGCTGACTACTATGTGCTCGCCGGTCAATTCAAGCAGCTGTTCAATGCCCGCTCTCTGTGCAAGCGTTTTAAGGAGGCGGGATATGTTTCAGCCACAATCCTCGCTACCTCCGAACCTCTCTACTACATCGGCATCCCCGCTGAGAATCTCGCCGGCGCCGCCAAGCTCAACGACACATTGACCGACGATTCACCCATCTCTATAAAGAGTCCCTATCCTCTCGTATTTCAACCCGTAAAATAAAGAAAATTAAACGACTACGCTACCGCAGATTTTCCAATGTAAATTATTGTTTGGAAAATTCAGGAATTTGCGGTTAATTTGCAATCAGTTTATAAATCATCATCATGGAAGAACTAGAAATAAGCGAAGTATATCGCGCTCAACAAGTGCTCAAAGATGTAGCACGCCATCCCCGCATCGTGGGTCCCACAACTCTCGTTCCCGACGCTCAGGTATACCTGAAAACAGAAAATCTCCAGCACACCGGTTCATTCAAGCTGCGCGGTGCTTACTACAAAATATCTCAGCTAAGCCCTGAGGAAAAAGCAAAAGGCGTTATCGCATGCTCAGCCGGTAACCACGCTCAGGGTGTTGCCCTCGGCGCAGCCCGCAACGGTATCAAGGCTCTTATCTGCCTTCCCGCCGGCGCTCCCCTCTCAAAGATTGAGGCTACCAAGGCATTAGGCGCTGAAGTTTGCCTCGTTGACGGTGTTTATGATGACGCTTACAACAAGGCACTCGAACTTAAAGAGAAAGAAGGTTACACCTTCGTTCACCCCTTCAACGATCCCCTCGTGATTGCAGGCCAGGGTACCATTGGTCTCGAAATTCTCGAAGAGATGCCTGATGTTGAAGCTATTATCGTCCCCATCGGTGGTGGCGGTCTTGCAGCCGGCGTAGCATTCACCGTTAAGACCCTCCGCCCTGACATCAAGGTTTATGGCGTTCAGGCTGCCGGCGCTCCCAGCATGGCTGACTCCCTCGCCAAGGGAGAACGCATCCGCCTCGATAACGTTTCCACCATCGCTGACGGTATCGCCGTAAAGGAACCCGGAACTCTCACTTACGAAGCTTGCCGCCTCTTCGTTGACGAGGTAGTAACCGTTACTGAAGACGAAATCGCAGCTGCAATCCTCGCGCTCATCGAGAAGCAGAAACTCGTGTCAGAAGGCGCTGGTGCTGTTTCAGT
>JAAVGQ010000052.1 GCA_014800105.1 Bacteroidales bacterium
AACTTTATGCATGTTATCTATCTCGGTCGTATCGCCGATAATGTTATAATCCTCAAAATTCATTTTAAAATTAATAGAATCCTCTTCATCTCCAATTAGATCCATTAACTCTGCAAAACTCACTACACCGTTATTATCATCTTCTGCCATATCTGAATCTTGTGGATCATCGTAATCTTCGTTCTCATCCTCCTCATCCAGCAGCTCAATTAGTTTGCTGAAATTGAAGGGAGATTTCATTTTTTCGTCATCACGCTCCGGGACTTCGTCAGGTACGCCGCCATTTATTCCGATAATCCCAGCTTTTTCGAGCTGATCCATAAGTTTGTGCGCACGAGCGTATCCTATACTAAAGCGACGCTGAAGCATAGATTTAGAAGCATTCTGTGATTCTACTATAAAACGCGCTGCTTCTTCAAAGAGAGGATCTCGGTCCTCATTCATTGAATTATCAATGTTCAATTTGTTAAAAATATCGAGTTCCAATTCTTTCATGTTATTATTCACACTATTTTAAATGGGGTGCTAATTCCTCTATTCTATTTATCCGATATGTTAGTAATATTACTTGATCGTTTACTCTTTGGTTTATAATCCATTATAAACGATGCATTATCTAATAGGTTAGACACCTCGACAATGCAATTCTCTATATTGCTAATAATCCAACGATTAGTTGAGCATTCGGCAGCAAGCGTCCTGAGAGTTTTATAATTAGTGTAATTGCCTATCCCAAACTGGTTTAGTAATGCTGTTAAATGGTAAAGATAAGGGAACTCATCTTTATGGTCAATAAAATAAGTTTTAAGATATCGTGTTGATAAATAACATTCTAATGCGGACTCCTCTTTTATATTCCCGCTCAGTTCTGATTCAGGAGGATATTTTACATTTAGAGGAGTCCCATCATCCAACACTGCCACAATCAAACCATCTGCATCAGTAAACATATAATCGACTTCTTCAAGCTTGTGAAATCCATCCACTGTAAAAAAGGAGATTCCAGACAAGGCTTTCTCTATTATTTTACTATTATATGCCTTAGCCATATCAGGTATCATGGGTATTAGGCAGCCAAAAAACTTAAAACTGACAAAAACATCGGGCAGTTTTATAAATGCAGTTGTGCGTATCCTATTAGTAAACTCTTCTCGTATCTCATTTACAGGATACATGTCTGCAGAAACCTTAGTTGTCATGTTTAAAAATGGGTTTACTATTTATGAATTTCAGATAGTAATCGATGTTGGTAAAGCCATTCTTGAGGGTCTTGTAGGAACAGCCGGCGTTTCGGTAGATAGCCTCTTTATCCTTGCACACAAGCTTGATATACTTTTCACGCTTCTCTTTATTGGGGATAGCACGGAGAACGTCAAGGAAAGTCATGGGGTCACTCACTAATGATGGCATTATCAAATCCATTCGCTTGACTGATGATACAATCTTCTTGGCGTTTTCAAACTTTATGCGGCACTCATTCTCAAGCCACTCAAGGAATTCGCCTTCATCAGGGAGCGCGACTGATTTCTTTTTGATGAAAGTTTTGTCGGATGATTCTGAAATCTCGGTAATGAAAGCATGATAGGTTGTCAGTACTCGTAGATCAATATTCTCAAACGCTTTTTCTTTGCGTTCAAACGCTTTCAGCATTTCATCCACATATATTAGAACGAGTCCGGGAGCTTCAGCTTTGGTGAGATCACACTTGGTCTTCTCCGGAATTTCAACAAGGAATGAATGAAGCAGACTATATAGGTCAATGTCGATTTTTTTATGTAAAGCCTCATAAGCTGACCTGTACGCTCTCAAGTACTCGTCAGCACTTTTCTCGGATATTCCGCGCTTGTTGATTAGCCAATCCTTGAACTCGTTTTGGAGATAAGGCTCTACCATTGCTAACTCTATGTCTTTATCATCATTGTCGAGACTTTCATGAAGCCAAGCGGGAATTATGTCTTCTAAAGGTGCCTCAACCCACTCACCGTTTTCGTTGAGGTCCATACCATGTGTAGGATAATTTTCTTTTGCCATGTCGTTTTTATTTTGGATTATGTTGCAAAGTTAATGTCTAATTACTGACTTTTCACCATTTTAAAGTGTCCGTTTTTCGGGAATGAATACACTGTATTGTCCATGGAGTACACCGTAGATTTGGTTTAATTAATGCATCGCGTAAAGTTCGGAGGAATAGATGACTTGACCAAATTATTTTTGGTTCAAACTGGTTCAAACTGATTCACAAATTTAAAAATCCGGAAATCCGGCTCACAGGAGTTAAAATCAACTTAAATGCCACTGAAAAGGGAATATCAGTGAACATTTAAAACATATTTTCGAGTCGCGAGAATTAGACGGAGAATCAACTGTTCGGAAATTCCAAACAGTTCGTTTATAAGGGATTCGAAATGTTTCGCGTGAACTTGAATTTTTATCTTGATGATATAATTAATTTCAGTAGGTTTCAAGGTTANTANCGTTTGCGGAATTCAGTTCAGAATCTGGGCTAACAAGATATTGAAGGACTACCTTCTTAAGGGGTATTCGGTGAATCAGCAACTAATGCTAATGCGTAGCACAAAGTTATTTAGAGTGAAAAAGCGGATTGCAACGAAAGGTACGGTATATTTGGATGAGATATATCTTTGTTATATATTTGCATATAAAATGATATCACTATGGATGCAGTAGTTCAAAAGAAAGCCACAATATTTCGGTTAAATGTTGATTTAATAGAGAAACTCAAAAAGATGGCTAAGAAAGAACATCGAAGTTTAAATAATTTCGTTGAGTGCGTATTGCTTGATATAGCATATAATGAACCGAACGAGGTTACAAAAGCGGCTATTGATGAGGCTCGGAGTGGTAAGTTGCATGATTCTGAACCGATTGATACATCTTCGGCTGAGGCTATGTTTAAGTCCATGGGATTATGAAGAAACTTAAACCTTCCACTCAGTACAAGAAGGATTTAAAGAAGATTCGGAATAACCCCAAAAAGGTAGCGGAGCTTTTGACTATATTGCGAATGTTGGAAAATGAAATGGCTATTCCTGATAAATATCATCCCCACATGCTAATTGGTGATTATGAGGGATGTATGGAATGTCATATTCAAGGAGATTTCCTTTTGATATGGATTGATGCGGAAAGAAACGAGATAGATTTAGTACGTCTTGGTTCTCATTCTGATTTGTTTGGAAAAGGTTTTAAAAGATAAATAAGTAATTTAACAAGATAATATTATGGAAAAGAAAATATATCTGGCGGGAGGATGTTTCTGGGGCACGGAGCATCTTTTCTCACTCGTTGACGGCGTAGTGAAAACCGCTGTGGGGTACGCTAATAGCAATGTGGCTAATCCCTCTTACGAGATGGTGCGCACGGGCGATACCGGCGCGGCCGAAACCGTTGAGGTTATCTATGATGACACGATGGTGGGGCTGTCAGAGTTGCTCGTGATTTATTTCAGAAGTATTGACCCGCTTTCTCTCAACCGCCAGGGTGGCGATGTGGGTACTCAGTACCGCACCGGCATTTATTACGTCGATACCGATGACCTGCCCGTAATAGAGGCTGTAGTGGCAACAATTCAGCGCCGACACTCCCAACCGCTTGCTGTTGAAGTGATGCCACTGAAGAATTTCTATCCAGCCGAGCAGTATCATCAGGAATATCTCTACAAGAACCCCGGTGGTTATTGCCACGTTGATCCCGAGCTTTTCAGGGAGATGAAGGCCAAGAAAGCTCAGCGCAAGGAGAAAATTGAGCTTAAGGAGCGTCTCACTCCGCTGCAGTGGGAGGTGACCCAGAATGGTGCGACCGAGCGTCCGTTTGTCAACGAGTATGATCACGAATTCCGCCCCGGAATCTATGTGGATATCACTGACGGTACTCCGCTGTTCATCTCGGCCAAGAAATATGATTCAGGTTGCGGCTGGCCGGCATTCACTCGTCCTATCACACAGGATTTGATTACCGAGTTGCCTGATTATTCGTTCGGTAGAACTCGCACTGAGGTACGTTCAGCTTCAAGCGGCGCTCACTTAGGGCATGTGTTCCCCGACGGTCCTGCCGAGGATGGCGGTCTGCGATACTGTATCAATTCTGCCGCGCTAAAATTCATTCCGTTAGCTGAGATGGAAGAGGCCGGTTACGGTAACTACATCCCACTCATCGATTTGAAGTAAATCAAATCCAAACATATAATAGCCGGGCATTTTATGAATGTACCGGCTATTCTTATTTTAGGAGCATAGCGTTCAGGGTTTTGTGGCTCGCAAGACTTCACGCTTTCCTCCGGGAGGTCCGGGAAGACGTTCAGTGAGGAAGCCTATGCTTTGAAGCAAGCGGCGTATACATCCTTTCGCACAGTATGTTGCGAGCACACCATCGGGATTCATTGCGTCATATATTCTGCTGAAAATCGGTTCCTCCCACAATGTAGGCTGTTTTTCAGGCGCAAAGGCATCAAAGTACACAACGTCAATTCCCTCGGGAACGTTTACTGTCAATAAATCGGCATTAATTTTTTTTAGAGTGAAGTATGGATTGATGCTGATTTCCTCATTCCATTGCGCGCTGTTGACGGCATTCATTGCCGTGGCTAAATAAGGAGGGTACTGCTCAGCTACAGTGGTATATAGCGACGCAGGTAGGGGATACAGCTCGACCGAATAATAGATTGTGGGACGTTGTTCTTTCATGGCTTCGAGTGCAGTCAGCGCGGAATTCAGTCCTGTTCCATAACCCGCTTCAAATACTCTGATTAGGCCTTCCGTAGACTTCTCAGTCGCGGCTTTGCGCCATCCGAGGTCAACGTAGACATGGCAACTCTCAGTGAGAGCCCCTTTTACCGAGTGGTAATGCTCATCAAGTTCCGGCAAATAGAGTGTTACCGAGCCGTCGGCGGTGCTTTCAATATTAATATCTTTATCAGACAACATGTTTCATTTAGCTGTGGTTCCACTGATTACGTTAGGCTCGTCCATTACATATACGCGGAAGTTACCGATGGCGCCGGGTGTTTCTTGCTCCATGCGCGGGAGGAATTGGAATCCGGTAACATCGTGGGTTCCACCGAGGTCAATTACCACTTGGTGGGGGAACGGATTGCCTTTCACTGTGCTCCAGTAAGTCGATTCCTGTAAGTCAAATATCTTATCGGCAAGGTGATTTCCATTTTTAACATCCTCGCTGTCAGCATATCTTACGGTCCATGGCTCGCGCGACAGTCTTTTCCCGTCAGGCCCAAGCACATAGAACTCGGCAATAGATGCAACGTCACCACCGTTGAGTGCATCAAGCGCTTCAATGCCTATGAAGCGACCACGTGCAGGTTCCTGCAACATGACTTCCTGCCAGCCATTGCCCGGGCGGAAAGTACCGCTGGCTACCGGAGTGAGACTATTGAGGTCAAGTGATTCACCTTCAGCCCTGTGAACCGGACTGTTCGTGAGCTGTAGTTTGTCAAGAACCGGCTCCTTGAGACCGCGGGATTTAGCCTCGCGTGGCCCGATGATGTCGAAAATTAAGATTTCATTTTCGCCCTCCTTGAGCCAGCACCCCGGCATGTAGAGCGTCTGCTGCGGACCGATTTCCCATATGCGGCCTAACGGATGTCCGTTGACATAGACTAATCCCTTACCCCAGGTTTCAAAATCAATGAATGTATCCTGGGGCTTCTTGACATTGAACGTGCCGCGGTAAACGCCGCGGGGCAGTCGTTCTCCCTCGCCTGGAGTAAAGGCTCCAATCGGTAAAAATTCCATTGATTCGTAAAATTCCTGTTCGTCAGGAAGATTGAAGACTTCCCAGTTCTTTAGGTCGCACACAAAATCATGACCATCACGGTTTTCAGTTATCGTAACCTTATCAGTAATACCTTTAAAATCCTTGATAGCACGCCCGAAGTTGATTCGCCCCATGGCTTCCACGAGGATGTCAAGAGTAGCACCTGCCGGGCATGACGGCAGTTTTATCTCTTTCTCGCCGTTACGACGGTCGAGTGTGCCGACATACTTCCCGTCAATGAAAATCTGGGCATAATCGTGAGGATTGCTCACCTTGAGGAGTGTTTCACTTTTTAGCTCGGGAAGGGTGGTGCGGTAGAGAATCGAGCCGAAAGCCTGGTCGTATTCCTCCATTGTTTTGATTTCCACATCCTGCTTGCTTTCGGGGAGATTGGCCATTAGCGGGGCAACCTCAGTAAATGTAAACTCAGGGATTTCCATCGATTTTATCG
>JAAVGQ010000127.1 GCA_014800105.1 Bacteroidales bacterium
GAGAGGGTTGTGATAAGGGAAACGTTAGCGACAGCCGTTTCCTTGATTGCGATGTTCTCAGCTATGAAGTAGATTGAGCCGCCTGACAGGCCTAAGAACATGAACAGCAATTCGTCTCGCCACGAATAGGAGCGTATATATTTGAATGTAAACGAGAGGAGGACAAGATAGGCGATTATGAAGCGGTAAAGATATATCTCAACAGGATGGAGGCCGTTGTCAGTAAGCACCTTGGTTGATACGAATGAAAGTCCCCACATTGTTGCGGTCACAAACATTCCAATGTTGGCCATCACCGTGCGCCCGTTTGATACTCCGGTGCGTGGTGAAGCTGTATTTTTGTCTACTGATAACATTCTACGATATTTGATGTTTGGGCTGTCACAGATATTTTAGTACCACCTCACGCCGGTTGACGTTGATGAGCGTTTATCGTACTTGAGGTCGCTGAGCAGGGATGACTTGACAGCAATGTGGAAGTTGAAACTTTTATAGGGTCCCACGGGTATCACGCTCGCTGACATCGTGAAGCAGTGAAGATCGCGGGAAATATTGCAGTTCATGTAAGCAATCTTGTGGGTGTCAAAGTTGTAGCTGGCTGAGAAACTGAAATTCCAGTTGGCCGTGGGACGCAGTGTACCTGAGAAGCTCAGGTTTTGCGTAAGCTTCCCGTCATACTCCATCTTTTTCTTGTTGAACGCACCGTATCCATAGTTCACTGAGTAGTTGACACTCAAGCTCCACGGAACATTCCAGGCCATGTAGCCGTCCGAACCCGCTATCGCCTGGTTTTCGTCATGGTAATGATCAATGCCACGCGGGCGACGGTCCTCATCTTCATCGTCATTAAGAGGGTCATCCTCTGCGGGATTCTCTTTCTTTGTATCCTTCTTGGAGTCCCCCTTTCCGAAGAGTTTCTTGAACGTATCGTTATTGAAAGTGTAGCTGAATGAGGTACCGGTACTTGACAGGCGGCCTATACCCTTCCCTGCTTTCCATCGCGGGATGTTGACACGCACGGGGTTACCTGCCGAGTTGAGCTGGTAGGTATAGACATCCCACACAGCGGCAAGATTCAGGTTGAAGTTCTTGACGAGTTTAAGAAGTATTGAGGTGTTGATATTACTCCAGTTGAGAGAGTCGGCCGCGAAGTTATAACTTTGTGAGATATTCAGATTCTCAATGAGTGAGATCTTTTTCTCGCCTATGCTGTCATTATCGCTTTTCACCTTCATCTCGAGGTTATTGGCGAGAGCGAATGAAACTGAGCCGGTTTTACCTTGCCCGGGAACACCATAGAGGGAATTCTGGAAATAAGAGTATTTACGGTTGACGGTTTCACCCTGAGCGTTGGTATAGTTATAATTACCATAATACCCGAAGAAGGGAGATGAGAAGTCAGGCGACGCATTGAATGAGACCGTGGGCGTCATCACGTGACGAATCATCTTGACTTTGTCACCCAGGAACGGCAGTGGTTGGAAGAAACCATAAATCTTAGTATCCATCGAAACCGACGCATTAAAGTCCCACACATTATATAAACTGTAGGTCGTATCGCATATTTCAGCTGCGGCATTCGGGTCCCACTGACGACGCACTTTGGAGGTGTACATGCGGTCATTGAGCGTGACCGAAGGCGTGAGGTTGATGTACTTGAAGAGGTTGAAGGTAGCTGAAAGAGGGACATTATGTTTCATAGCGTTACGCCAGTCCTTAATCAGACTCTTCTTGAAGAATACGTTCTGAGTGGCTGTCAACGAGTTTTGGAACTGTCCGGAGTAAGACATACGTATTTTTTCGTACCACTTCTCGTCACCCACGGCTCGTTTACGCTTGAAAGGGTAAATCTGGGACATTGTCACGGTAACATTGGGAAACGATACTGACAACGTGGAATCCTGCGTGCGCTGCGAGATATTTAGGTTGGTTGACAGTGACCATTTGCTATTAGGGAAACGGTAGGTCATGTTAACGGTTGAACTCTTGGTGTTCTCGGTGAAACCTGATGAATAATAGCTGTTCAGATCATTACGTGTGTAGCCTGAAGTCGTGAAGTTGACTGAAGCTGAGAGGGTCATGTTGGGATTAGCCTTTGAATCCTGCGTGTGACTCCATCTCACCTGGAAGTTNGTAGATTTCGAGTANTCACTCTGCCCTTTTTCACCCATGATAGTAGTGAGGTAATTGACAGCAAAGTTACCGTTATACTTATAGCGCTTGTTATAAGTTGACTGGGCATTGAGNCCCCATGAACCTTTTGTATAGATTTCGCCTGTCAAGGCGAGGTCTATATTGTCATTTATAGCAAAATAGTATCCGCCNTTGCTCAGGTAGAATCCACGGTTGTAATCGTCACCAAACGTTGGAACTATAATNCCTGATGCATAACTCTCGCTGAACGGGAANTAGCCGAACGGCACGGCGATGGGCAACGGCANGCCGGCAAGCACCATGTAGGCCGGGCCGGTGACAACATTCTTGCCNGGTTTCATGCGCGCCTTGGTGAGCTGAAGGTAGAAGTGGGGATGATCGTGGTTATCACAGGTTGAGTATTTACCGTCCTCAAAGAAAAATGAATCATCCTCGACCTTCTTGGCGCGGCCACCGGTGATATATCCCTCACCCTGCTGGGTAACGACATTGGTGATGTAACCTTTCTGAGTCTTGAAGTTGTAGCTCATGGTCTCGCTCTCGTAGGGTGTGCCTTTTTCCTCAAATACGGGAGTACCCACGACGGCGCCGGTTGAGTCAGTTGTACCCATAGCGTAAACGTCGTTAGTGCGTAGATCCATTTTCACCTCGGCAGCATCAAGCTTCAATTCGTCATACGTAACTTTTGCCTCACCATATAGGAACACGAGGTCTCGGCCTATCATCACGACTGAGTCGCTTGACTCGAAGTTTACCGGAGCGGTGAGATCAACTTTCTCAGTTATGAAGCGTGATCCGCTTCGCTTTACGAGGCGTGGAAGAAGTGGAAGAGAATCAACTGGAGTGACTTTGGGGGCAGCCGCCTGAATAGTATCCTGGACGCTATCGGCCGCAACAGCATGATTGCGCAGAGGTTCACCTGTAGTGTCTGCCTCGATGACTTCAGCAAGTCGTGAACGCTTCAACGGTTGAGTTTTATCAATGCTAAGCTTTGCAACAAGAGCTGCACTATCCTTTTCCAACGAGTCAGGCATGAGCGATGCTTCGGGATTAGCATTAATGATTCCATGACCTGATGCTGACATATACACGCAGTTACCAATCACCAGCATTGCCAGCAACAGGAGGTGGAGGAATCGGTATTTGCGTTTATATATGGTAAATGACATTGATTGGTCTGTTCACTTTATCTTGCAAAGATATGAATTTATAAGCTAACAGAGCCTCGCTGAGCGGTTAAATTTTGTTGAGGTTTCAAAAATATGTGTCATCTGTAATACGAAATAAGTTTAAAAATATAGCCTGCTCATGCTCTATTAAAGCTTGAACAGGCTACAAAGTATAATGTTAAACTCTTACAGTCAACCGAATAACTGCAATATTCAGTTATTTTCAGGACGGAGCTTACGCACAGTCTGGGCAGTCTGCCACATCTCGCTCTCACGGAGCTGTCGGAGCTCCTCATTGAGTTTTTCACGATAACCGGGTTGAGAGTTGCTGTCAATAGAAATCTGAGCTTCGTTGCCGGCTTTAACACTGGCATACAGTTTCTCAACTACAGGTTTGATAGCATCGTGGAACGGGCCCATCCAGTCAAGAGCACCGCGCTGAGCGGTGGTAGAGCAGTTGGCATACATCCAGTCCATACCTCGCTCGGCAAAGAGGGGCATCAATGACTGTGTAAGCTCCTCAACCGTTTCATTAAAAGCCTCGGATGGTGTGTGCCCGTTTTCACGCAGTACCTCATACTGGGCGAGGAAAAGACCCTGGATAGCACCCATCAGCGAACCACGCTCGCCGGTGAGGTCACTGGTAGCCTCGCGCTGGAAAGTGGTTTCAAACAGATAGCCTGAACCGATGCCGATACCGAGAGCCAACGTGCGTTCGAGAGCCTTGCCGGTATAATCCTGATAGATTGCAAACGAGGAGTTCACGCCGCGCCCCTCAAGGAACATTGTGCGTAATGATGTGCCTGAGCCCTTGGGAGCAACCATGATTACATCGATGTCGGCAGGAGGAACTACCCCGGTACGGTCACTCCAGGTGATAGCGAAACCGTGAGAGAAGTAGAGCGCCTTGCCTGCAGTCATATACTTCTTGATATTCGGCCAAACTGACATTACGGCCGCATCACTCAGCAGACACATAACGATAGAAGCTTTCTCGCAAGCCTCCTCGATTCCAAAGAGAGTCTCGCCGGGAATCCAGCCATCAGCAACAGCCTTATCAAAAGTAGCGCCGGGACGCTGTCCCACGATTACATTGAAACCGTTATCGCGGAGATTCATGCTCTGGCCGGGGCCTTGCACGCCGTAACCGATAACTGCAATAGTTTCATCCTTGAGGATTTCACGAGCCTTTTCAAGAGGAAATTCTTCTCGAGTGATGACGGTTTCCTCAACACCGCCGAAATTCAATTTTGCCATAGTGCGTTATATCTTTTTATCGGTTTCCCGTCTGATAAAATCAAAATGTTATCCATCAGCCCGAAAACCAAAAATCCTTAAATCATATAATCTACAAATTTATAAAAAATATTTCAATCCCCTTCCTTTCTTTAAATTTTCTTACACAATTTAAACTTTATTCATTGAGAATTCAACTCGACGCAACACTATCCCTCCTCTAAACTGACGGGGCGACTCCTCTCGCTTTGTCATTTCGCTGAATAGTTACAAAATCATTGAGATCCAATGGTCGCATCTCCGAAAATCTCACGTAGTTTTGTGACAACATCCCATGTTCCGCACGATTATGCTTCACATGAGGTTACCTTATAATACTTCGCGTCTCAGACGCTGTTAATACATACTATATTTCGTGATATTTAAAAGGGTTATTTGAGGCGGAAGTCGTAGCCGAGGGTGACCATGATAGCGTTGCCGCGGGAGGCGCTGAAGTAGTCTTTCTTGGATGAGGGATAGATGTTGCCAAGCCCGTAGTAGTAGCGGCCCTCAAGAGTAAAGCTATGGCGCTTACCGATGATGAACTCTACTCCCACCCCGGCTGTGATGCCGTAGTCAAAGCGATTACTGATGTCCATNCCCATCTGGGCGGTGGTGCGGTTTGTGGTGATGAAGCCTTCGACGTTCTGGGGATTCTGGTAGTCGAAGTTTGAGGATATGTGGTNCCCTATCATGTAGCAAAGCTGTGGCCCGAGATTGAATACACATTTAACGTGACGGCCACCAAAGAAGATGTGTGTCAACAGCGGCANCTCGACATAAGTGAGCGTGCGTGAATACGAGAACTGTGGCGTATCTTCAAACTTCTCAGTCCATCCACGCTGGGTTAGATTGAGCTCGGCGCGTAGCCCAACGTGGCGTTCCTCAGCCCATGTGAACGAACCNCCTATGAGGATTCCCTGGTGCATCCCCTGCTCTATCGATGGNTTGAATGATTGCTGAGAGAGAACAGCNCCGGCGTGTCCACCTACGTGAACATGGGGNATGTAGAGCGTCTGGGCACCGGACGCCANCCACGCACACATTAATAATAAAATACTTGCGAGGCGTTTCATTCCAGAGTAGTTTTTATGACATTACCNCCATTAGTGAACGTCACGATTATCAACGCATTATTTACATTCTTAGCGTCACCCGAGAAATCAAGAGCGCTCTGCAAGCCGTTGAAAGGTGAGAGGTAAGACTTGAAGTCGGCGCCATGGTCCTTAAGAAGACCAAGTAGATAGATGCCGGTATCGTACCCGAGAACACCCTGAACGGGAGCGGCATCGAGCATCTCACATCCGTAAGTTTCCTTAAACAGCTCGTTAAAGTCACGGCTTTCAGGTTCTTTCACGTCATAATAGAACCGGGTGTAGATGGTTGCCTCAAGCTCGCAAAGGCGAGTGAGGTATTCCCCGCGGAAGGTTATCCAGTCGGGGTAACCGAATACACGTGTTGAGCTTGACACGCGTGACTCGCCAAACTTGCGGATAGCCTCTGAGAACTTTGCGAACTCGGAGCGTGAGCCTGAGATGGGAACAAAAACGTAGTTACTGTCAGTAGCAAGTTTCTCGAGGTCGCGGGTGCTGAGGAGGTTTTTGAACGCAATATCCTCGTAAGCNATGCCGCGNGCATCAAGTTTTTGTTTCAGCATAGAGGTGAACGGATCCTTATCAGCCTCTCCGTCAATACGNGCNATGAATACCGGAGTGNAGTCTCCATACATATTAAAGAATTCGTTCACAGCCTTTTCAAGCATGGGTGAGTGGGGAATATTAGCCTGTATCACTTGAGGATTGCTTTCCCACAATGTACTTCTCACGTTAAACACATTGAAGAGCACAGTGCCGGGAGTCATAGCATCAGCTATATACTTGAGCTGAGCCTCGTTATCAGGACCGATGATAACAGACATGTCGCGCATCTCAGGACGGCGCATGATTGCCGCAANAGTATCGACTGACGCAGCCGAATCGAATGCGTAAAGGTTAACGTGGTGTCCGGTATGCTTGGTTTCCAACTTGTTAACAGCGAGCATCAAGCCCTTGTAAAACTCGGTGAAAAGTTGCGCTGTCTTGTTCTGCTCAATATGGTCGAGCATGAATGGGAGAATAACAGCCATGTTGACAGTATCAACNGCCTCGAGGGCAAAACCATCGGTCGGGTCAACCTCGTCACCATATTCCCCGTCATTATCCTCAACCTTAGTCACATACATCTGCGAGATGCGACGCTCCGAGGGGATGAGCGAGTAATCCTGCTGAGGAGGGGTGCGCATGTCAGTAGAAGCGTCAGCAAGTTCATCGTCATCAGCATCATTATCGTTTGAACCCTTGATTTGAGCAGCNTTAGCCTTTTCAGGATTCAGTATAAGCACGTTTCCGTTTGAAATACCGTAGACTGCCGAGGGGTTCATAGCGATAAGTTCCTCAACGGTNAGGCCGAATTTATGACTGATTCCGTAGAGTGACTCGCCNTTCTTTACAGTGTAAGTTGCAGGAAGATCCTTAGCAGGCTCCTGTGCGACCGGTTGGGCTGTCTCAACCTTCTTGGCGGGCTGGAGAGGAGTAGCCGGGATTACCTCAGCTGTTTTCTCAGGCTCGCTCACAGTGGAAACGTTCTGGGTCGGCTTAGATTTTTGAGGGCCACCATCGAGCACATATTTGGGAAAATAGAGGTGCATGCCGGGGCGAAGGCCATCAGCAGCCGAGGGATTGAGCCCGGTGATCACGCCGGTAGATATTTTAAGTTCCTTTGCGACATCATATATATTGACTCCCTTCTTAACCTCATAGACGTAACATTCACGACCGCCGATGGTGGTGACAGGAAGATCACGTGAAACGATTGCCGGGGCTACTGCNAGAAACAACCCCAGGGAAAGTATAAGATATTTCAGCTTGTTTTTCATATTGTGAACTGATTTCAACATTGAGATTGCAAAAGTAGGTAAAATCCCGCATATTTTCGCTACCTTTGTACCCCGAAAACAGAAACAAGTGTATGCAGAACATTCGAAACATTGCAATTATCGCCCATGTTGACCATGGCAAGACGACTCTCGTAGACAAAATGCTACTCGCCGGACACCTTTTCCGCGACAACCAGTCAACCGGCGAACTCATTCTCGACAACAACGATCTGGAACGTGAACGTGGTATAACAATCCTGTCAAAGAACGTTTCAATCAACTATAAAGGTACCAAAATCAATATCATTGACACCCCGGGACACGCTGACTTCGGCGGCGAGGTTGAGCGCGTGCTCAACATGGCCGACGGTTGCCTGCTGCTGGTGGACGCTTTTGAAGGGCCCATGCCACAGACCCGCTTCGTACTCCAGAAGGCTATCGAAATGGGACTCAAGCCCGTGGTGGTCATCAACAAAGTCGACAAGCCCAATTGCCGCCCCGAGGAAGTACAGGAAATGGTATTCGACCTCATGTGCAGCCTCGATGCAACAGAAGAC
>JAAVGQ010000128.1 GCA_014800105.1 Bacteroidales bacterium
GTAACTTCAATCTCTCCTCAGTTTCGGTGCTATCCTGTGAAGCCGGGAGAATTGCGAAGTTATTATGGTCATTATCGACTATCAGAAGATTCATTTTCAGGCGTTCAACGATTACGTCATATATCTCGAAGTTACCCCTCAGGGCCTGTATGATATTGATTCCGCCCTCAACATGTCCCACGGTTAGAAGCGAGTCAGCATCAGCTTCGAGCTGATCGAGATGCTCGTTGTCGAGGCCCCTGAGAGAGTGGCTCACGAGATTTACATTGTCAACTTCGAGCTTGAGGCGCGGGAAGCTTTTCCAGAAGGTAAGATCAATTCTCTCAATCTTTATCTCGCCGTCAATAAGTTTGTTAGCTTCACGTTCAACGATGGGCGTGAGCTTGTCGGATGAAAGAAACCACACGATTCCACCCAGCGATAGAATTATCACCAGAAAAATCACAAGCAATGTAATGAGTGTTATTTTAAGAAATCGCTTCATCGGCTGTGGTTTCGTCAGTATGTTGAATTGTAGGACGGGTGGTTATATGGAAACAGGATTGCTTGCGCTCATGCTTGACGTAACAGCGTTCAGCATCACGGAATTTTTTCAGGATTTCAGCGAGCAGTAGTTTCATGTCTTCAACCGTGCGTGGCACTGAATCGTTGTTACATATGAAGTTAGAGTAGCTGATGTCAAATGTGGTACCGTAAAGATGGGCTGAGCCCCCCACGGCATTTCGGTTGCGTCGTCTTAGTGATTTTATGCTTGAGTTGGTGCGCAGGATGCTTGTAACCTTTATGCGGTAATCGCCACCACCGCGGGCTTCAAGCGAGTCGCGGAATGCCTTTCCTATGTCGCTCAGCAGTTTCTCAGCCTCGGGGACGAGGTAGGGGAGCGAGTGGGTGAGCTTGTCAACGTAGTAATCAGCGGTTGATTCGACGCGGATTATAGGTCGGTCAATTTTGAGAATATCAGCTTCAGTGTCAATCGGGTCGATGCCAAACATTGATGCAGCGGCAATGTGATAGTAGTTACTGTCATTGAACTCCCTGCCGCTCACGATAGTGCGGTCAACCCGCAGTCGATGGCCGCCGGGAGGCATCGTGTCGAGATGATTAACATGTGGATTATAAGATTCGTGAGTATTGAGGATGGCCAGGGCGTGAATGCTGTCAAGTGATATCATTGCGGCTGAACGGGCCGGAGGGGGAGGAGCTGTAGCAACACACACAGTCCTGATACCCACAATTACCCCTGTGAGCATGATAGTCGACGTGACAATTAATAAACGTCCAAAGAACTGTCCGCGAGTCATAAAAAGTTTCGTTGATTTTAAGAAAGGAGANTANTTTTGAACNCNTANNTTCACNATNAAATCNTAGAGGTTGTAACATGCGTTTTCAAGGAGGTCAAGCACGAGTTCGAAACCCTCGGCACCTTCGTAGTAAGGGTCAGGTATGTGGTCGTAGCGTGAAGCGAGCGTGATGAAGNTTGCCATGGGGAGAATCTTTTTCTCATCCTCGGGCGTGGGAGATAGTCTCTTGAGATTAGCTATGTTGCTGTTGTCCATGCCTATGATATAGTCAAACTTGTCAAAATCGCTCTCCTTGACCTGGCGACAATGGTGGGTGAGCTCATAACCGCGACGGCGTGCGTGAACGCGCATGCGGTTGTCAGGAAGTTCACCGATGTGCCAGTCGCCGGTACCGGCTGAGTCGATTTCCCATTCCTCAATATTCCCGCGGCTAATAACAACCTGTCGGAACAACTCTTCGGCAGCCGGTGACCTACAGATATTGCCNAGGCACACGAAAAGTATGCGGTATTTTACTGACTCGTTGCCGTCAGTGAAGTGACGNGGTGAGGTGAGATTTTCAGTTGTCTGATTTATTTTCATTGCGAGATTTTCTTTGTGGATTTAGTTTCATGAATCGAGCGCTCAATCGAGTCCATAAAGCAGGTGGNGTACCTGAAATATCGCTGAAGTGCGGGTCGATAAATGAATCTATATGAGCGTTTTCACCGAATTGTTCGGGATAGATTATCATGAGGTTATTGTTGCTGAAGTAACGTTGCAGGAAGTTAGGCATCTCGGCCATGATAGTTGAATAGGAAACCGAGTTGGCACGTGCACAAACGGTTACAAAGAGATCATCATCAGTTACTTCACCGGCNAGGAGGATAAAGTCATCCTGCCCTTCAATGGGAACGTATTCATCACGTGTCTCGATNCCCGCGCGATAGATAACACCGCGTAACAACGGGATAGTTTTAGCGGGGGTGTAGAATATAATGCGGCATCCAAGCTCTGCGCTCAGTGATGCTAATGTCTTGACCCAGCGGGGGAATCCGGTTTCATATTCAGCTTGCGTGGGGACATACACGATGATGCGGCGCACGGTATTAAGTGGAATGTAACAACGCGAGATGATGAGCATGCGGTTAGTGAGTCGTTGCAACTCCTCAGTCTTTGCACCGAGGAAAGAGTCAACCACGTTGGACTTGCGGTGCATACCCAGAACCACTCCCGTGATGTCACGCTCCTCGATGGTATTCACGATACCGGTNACTGTGTTGAGGTCAAANCGCTCAATCGAAATGAGAGGCGTATCAGTACTGGCTGCAGCTTTCTGAGCTATTTCCAGAGAATTACGGCCCACNGCTTTTGAAGCNCGNGAATTATCNCCTCGCACGTGGAGAGCATAAAGATTATCATTGTTTGACTTGCGTCGACTGCGCATTAGCATAGCCATCTCAACCAGCGAGCCCGCGGTGAGAGGATTGGCAACCGGGATGAGGATGTTCTCAGAACGGTGGTGATCTTCATCCACGCGATCAGTCTCGCCCTCTTCGAGCATACTGATTTTGATGCTGGCGGCGGCTCCGGCTGTGACTATGGGTGCAATTGCGCATGTCACGAGGATAACGAGAATCGTGCCGTTCAGGACGGTTTCATCAATGAGTCGGTGTCCGGTTGCATCAGTCATGTTGTAGCCTATGGTTACGACTGCGAGGGCAACGGCGGTGTGGGCCGTAGTAAGGCCAAACATCATGCGACGTGCACTGCCGGGCATGCGGAACATTTTTTGTGCAATCCATGCAGGAAGCCATTTTCCTGAGAGGGCGACGGCGAGCATCACTGCGGCAATAGCGAGTGTTGAACTTTGACCCACCACGCGGATATCAATCATCATGCCCACGCCAATGAGAAAGTAGGGGATAAAGAGCGCGTTGCCCACAAATTCTATGCGTCCCATGAGAGGAGAGGATGAGGGGACGAAACGGTTGAGGACCAGCCCTGCAAGGAATGCACCTAAAACTTCCTCCATGCCTATGAGCTTGGATAAAAGGGCTGACATGAACACAAGCGCGAGGATGAAAACATACTGGGTTACCTTGTCGCTGTAACGCTTGAAGAAGAACCGGGCGAGGCGCGGATAAATGAACATGATTCCGGCGCAATAAGTCACCAGTTTACCCAGGAGCAGCAGTAGCTGAACCGGGTCAAGCGAGCCTTTATTGTGAATGTTGACGGCAGCTGCGAGCACGAGGAGAGAGGCGATTACCGCGAAAATTGTTCCCACGATGGAGATGAGGACGGCCGGGCTTTTTGTGACGCCGTAGCGGGCGGCCACGGGATAACCGATGAGCGTGTGGGACGCATACATGGCTGCCAGCAGGAATGATGTGAGCCAGTCGATGTGTAGAAGGTAGACGCTCGCAAGCACACCTATTACCATGGGAATCGCGAACGTTAGGACACCGAATACCACGCCACGCTTGAGGTTGAGCCTGAGGTGATACATGTCAATTTCAAGACCTGCGAGGAACATGAGGTAGAGAAGTCCCACCTGGCCGAAGATATTGAAGCTGCTGTCCTTATCAAGGATATTGAAACCATAAGGTCCCACGACAATACCGGCAACAATCATGCCGATAATGTGTGGGATCTTTAGACGGTTGAGTAATATAGGGGCAAAGAGAATTATTACCAGTACGATGAAGAAAATCGTCACCGGATTAGTTACCAAAGGTAATGACTGTACTGATAATAGCATGAGTCGTCAAACGGCGGTTTTTGAGTTTGAATTACAAGCTTAACCGGGAGTACTCTCAGCGTTTCCAGCCGTTGGCGAGCAGATATTGTGCAATCTGCACGGCATTGAGGGCTGCTCCCTTCTTGATCTGGTCACCCACTACCCACATTGCAAGGCCGTTCTCACATGCGAGGTCGCGACGCAGGCGACCCACATATACGGGATCCTTGTCAGCAATATCCTTGGGCATGGGATAAACCTTCTCGGCAGGTTTGTCCATGACGATTACGCCGGGAGCTTTCTCGAGTGCTTCGCGGGCCTGAGCAACGGTTACGGGAGCAGTCGTCTCTAACCACACTGACTCAGAGTGAGCTCTCATGACGGGAACACGCACGCATGTTGCGCTCACTTCGAGCCCGGGAGCATGCATGATTTTCTTGGTCTCACGGTTCATCTTGAGCTCTTCCTTGGTATAGTCATCATCAGCAAACACGTCGATGTGGGGTATTACGTTGTAAGCGAGCTGGTGAGCGAATTTCTCGACGGTGGGTTCTTCGCCGTTCACAATCTGTCGGTACTGGTTGACGAGTTCGTCCATGGCTGCCGCACCTGCACCGCTGGCTGCCTGGTAAGTGGAAACATGAACGCGCTTGATGGGCGAGATGTCATGAATTGGTTTGAGAGCAACCACCATCTGGATGGTAGTACAGTTAGGGTTAGCGATGATGTTGCGGGGAGTATTGAACGCATCAGCGCCGTTAACCTCGGGAACCACCAGGGGAACATCAGGTTCCATGCGGAATGCGCTTGAATTGTCAATCATGAGCGCGCCGTGACGGGTAATGGTCTCGGCAAATTCGAGCGATGTACCACCGCCGGCTGAAACGAATGCGATATCGATGTCTTTGAAGTCATCGCCATGGGTAAGTTCCTTGACAACATAGTCTTTGCCACGGAAAGTATAAGTGCGACCTGCNGAGCGTTTAGAACCAAACAGAACGAGATTGTCAACCGGGAACTCCTGCTCAGTGAGCACGCGTAAAAACTCTTGACCTACGGCGCCGCTGGCACCTACAATAGCTACATTCATTGTTTTGATTTTTATTTTTTTATCTAAGGAATTGTACCTTGTAAGTTAGTGAATTGATATGNCGAAAGATGTGATAATTCAATCTTCTAATAAGTCAGGGCGCAGGAGGCGTGTACGTTCGAGTGCCTGCTCGTGGCGCCAGTCAGCAATACGCGCCTCGTGACCGGAAAGGAGGATGTNAGGAACTTTCCAACCCTTGTAATCGGCCGGGCGGGTNTANACNGGAGGAGCGAGAAGGTTATCNTGNAANGAATCGCTCANGGCGCTCTGCTCGTCGCCTATAGCTCCGGGAATAAGCCTCACGATCGCGTCGCTTATAATGATAGCNGGGAGCTCGCCACCGGTGAGAACATAGTCACCAATGGATATTTCCTTGGTAATAAGATGTTCACGCACGCGGTAATCTACACCCTTGTAGTGACCGCACAGGATGATGAGGTTTTCAAGCATTGACATTGAGTTGGCCATTGGTTGGTCTAGTACCTCGCCGTCAGGTGTGGTGAATATCACTTCGTCATATTCGCGCTGTGATTTCAGCTCGGTGATGCATCGGTCAATAGGTTCAACTTGCATGACCATGCCGGCCTCACCTCCAAATGGATAGTCGTCAACCTTGCGGTGCTTGCTGGTGGTGTAGTCCCTGAGATTGTGTATGTGGAATTCGACCAGCCCTTTTTGCTGAGCTCTTTTCAGTATAGAGCAGTTAAGGGGCGAGTCAAACATCTCGGGTAATACTGTGAGTATATCGATTCTCATTATCTTTTCAATTTCAATACAAAGGTAATGAAATTAACTATTTTTCTATACAATAAAACGGTAAATTGTCACACAATTCACGCAAAAAAGAAAGATTGCGAAAACTGTTGAGTTTACGCAATCTTTGAATGCAATTTATATCNGTCCTTTATTTCGCGAGGGGCGCGTAATCACGGGAGTAACGGAGCATCTGGTCGGCGTAGTCCTCGCNATATGTTATTGTCACGTCAGTGATGTTACCATTCTTGTCAGTTACTGCGGTGTATACGGGATTAACGAAGCCTCTGTATGGAGCGATAGTGAGGTTCTCGTAGCGGTCAAGTACTTCCTTGTGGAGCTCGGGNTCAACCTTGACTGCNTAGTTGTTGACGAGTTCGCAGGCTGCAGGGTAGTCGCCGGTGCTTNTCACGCGCTGAATCTCAGCGAGGAGCTGACCAAAGAGGTCACGGAGCTTATTGTAATCGTTGATTTTGANGGTTGTCTTGCCGTCAACCTTTTCGAGAGTTACGACATTGTCAGNAGCGCCATGTTCAAGAGCCCAGCGGGCAATGAGAGCNCGGTTGCGCATGTGAGCTTCCTCGATATCCTTACCGGGCTCGATACGCTGGAGCTGGGTCATGAGGCCGTTGAGCATATACTTGTAGTATTCAGCCTTGTAAGCGTCGGGGTTGTCAAGGAGNCCGAGCTCGATGAGTTTGTTGTCAGCGAGGTAGTAGAGTGCGAAAAGGTCAGCGCGTGCTTCCTCGATAGTTGAGCCATGTTCCTTGAGACCGTCGGGGTCAACGCCGGGAAGAAGGCGGCCTGANCCGTGACCCAGGCACTCGTGGAGGTCTGTGTGAAGATTGTCNGTGATGAACAGGTAGTTGTCGAGCAGGTCNCGGGTTTCCTNGTCGGGAACAAACTCTTCATTGAATCCGTTTCCGTGAGATGCAGCATCGTAAGCCTGGGTTATGTTCTCAATGGTAACTGATTTGGAACCGTGAGCAGCTCTAATCCAGTTAGCATTGGGGAGGTTGATNCCGATGGGAGTGGCGGGATAAGAGTCGCCGGCGAGGATAGCGGCGGTGATAACCTTGGCNGAAACTCCCTTAACCTCATCCTTCTTGAACTTGCTGTCAACGGGNGAATTGTCCTCAAACCACTGAGCGTTGGCTGACAGAGTTTCCGTGCGCTCGGAAGCCTCATTGTTCTTGAAGTTAACGATTGATTCCCAAGAACCTGTCATGCCCAGGGGGTCTCCGTAGCTCTCGATAAAGCCGTTGATGAAGTCAACCTGAGAGTCGGTATCTCCAACCCAGGTAATTGAGTATTCATCCCATTTTGCAAGATCGCCGGTGGTGTAGTAATCGATTAGCTGCTGGATTACTGCGCGCTGGGNTTCGTTTTCGGCACATTTGGCTGCCTCAGCGAGGTGATTGACTATACGTTCGATAGCTTCACNGTAGAGTCCACCCACTTTGTAAGCCTGTTCNGTNACCTTNCCGTCAGGTCCCATAACCACGCGGGTGTTGAGGCNGTAGGAGATGGGAGTGAGAGAAGTCGTGTCCTTGATTCCGGCGTAATAGTCTTCAACGTCCTTCTGGGTTACGCCTTCATACATGTTGACTGCCGAGGTGAGGATAAGGTCCTGACCGCTTGCCTGGTTCACGCGCTTGGCAAGGAAAGAGGGGTCGAAGATGTAAGCGTAGATTGTTTCAAGGTCTACATTGTCGCGATATTCCGGGGCGAGGGCGTTTACCTGAGTCTCAAAGAATTTCTGAGAGAACCTGGGAGTAAACTTATCCATTGAGTAATGGTGATGAAGGCCGTTGGCAAACCACACCTGCTTCAGGTAAGTCTCGAATGCCTTGAACTCGGGATCGTTGCGGTCGCCGTCGTAGTTGGTGTAAACAGCTTCCAGAAGTTTACGGGTGGGGAGGTTGTATTTGCAGTTCTGGTCCCACAGGATGTCGCGCCCGGCGAGGGCAGCCTCAGTGAGATGATATACGAGTTTTTTCTGATCTAAAGAGAGGTCCTCAAATCCGGGAACCTGATAACGGAGGACTTCGATATCCTCAAAACGGTCGGCATGGTAGTCGAACGTGTCGTTAGCTTTCTCATTGCGGCAAGCAATGAGAGCGGCTGAGAGTGCAAGACCTGATGCCATGATGGTAAACTTTGACATTGATAAGTAAGAATTCAAAATTAAACGATAGTAATTATTAAGTAAGCGTAACAAAATATTTCTTTTAATCTTTTAATACTCTCTATGGCTGTAAATCGGTATATATCAAAATATTTCATCAGTCATGAAGCTCGCTTCACTCCTTCTTCAAATTTTAATCTATCCTCGATTTTCATCTCATAGATAGTATAAAT
>JAAVGQ010000001.1 GCA_014800105.1 Bacteroidales bacterium
CCACCGGCGAAGATGAAGAGGTACTGCGCCTTCAGACCCTTGTATTCCACCGACCGCCCTATGCCTTTGTTGATAGCATACTCGGCCATTGGCTCACTTTATCAGAGGAAGAATGAACGGAGGATTGTGGCTGCCACGATGAGGAAGATGCAGGCACCGAACCATGAGGCGGCTGTCTTGCTGGTGTCGGGATCTCCGCTCGACCACTTGGAATAGACCTTGATACCNCCGATGAGACCCACGACCGCGCCGATGGCGTACACCAGTTTGGTGCCGGGATCAAAATAGCTGGTTACCATTGAGGTTGCCTCGTTGATGCCGCTGAGTCCGTTGCCGGCGGCTGAGGCTTTGACGATGCCGATGATTCCGGCGATGAGGGCCACCGTAAGGCGGCATTTTACGTTTGCGAACTTGTTCTTGAGATTTTCGATTGTTTTCTTCATGTTCTGTTTCATTTTTTGAGGCATGGGACAGCCCCGACCGCTCCGGGACGGAGCAGCCCACACCTCGGGTTAAAAATTTAGGGGTTGGATTTTTTGTCTTTGCAGACGTGGATTAGTAGTTGTTTTTAAGATGGATATTCCGCAAGGAAATCATCTACATTGAAGGGTTTCTCTTTCTTCTTACCTCCTTTTTTAATTTTATTATCACCTACATTTTTATCGCTATTGGGAGTTGATTTTATAGAGGCCTTGATAACCATACCAACGCAAACGTCAACCTGCTTTCCGATACGTTCACTTGATGTGATCGCGTCATAGAAGTGCGTTCCCTTGTATTTTCTCAAAACCTCTCCGGCCTTCAATTTCGCATCTTCTGAAGCATTGGTATCAACTGCTACCGATACAGCCTCATCAAGTTCATCGAAACTTACGCCTGATGCTTCAGGAGCAGAAGGCTCTGATTCTTCAACATCACGAATATCAGTCTCAAACGCCGCACGCATTTGTTCTTTATCCAATTGTGAAGACTTCTGATGAAATTGATTCTCAGACGCTTTGTTCTCTTGGCTATCGGGATCATCCGGAGCAAATTCAACATCTGTGGTCATCACATCACCGATAGTTACTGTAAGAAGTCGAGGCAGTTCAGCCATGACTTTATCACTTAGCTGGTTGAGAAAAGACGTTACATCGAAATTACTTGGAGCGGTAATAGAATGGCTATCTTCGGTTGGATTTGGAGATTTACTCTCAGCCTTTGGAGGTTCGTAATTACCTGAACTTGTCCGTCTATTAGAACTGATTAAGTAAGCGACAAGAATAGAATTACAGCATAGAAGACCTCCTCCAATAATCATTTCAAATACACCCATAGGCAGAGTCTGAGTTTGAGGGGAATGCTTTTGTTGTAATGGCGCTCATAGTGTAACGGTTCGTGAGCCTCGTTCTGTCAGCTCGTTGATGACATCACGATTGGCTACAAGGTGAGCGATTAAGATATTCGTCACGTATGCTCCGATTGTTAAATCTCGGTTATCAAACAGGGCAACTGTCTTACTCAGTTTATTCACGAGTTCACGGGGAACAAAAATTCCCTTTCTTGCACCTACTGTATAGGGCGCGAGGAACTCCTCTTTGTAGGCTTGAATCTCCTTTTCATTAGGAGGTCCGGTTTCAATTTCGTGAGCGATTTTGGCTGCACATGTATGCAGATCGCAGAATCTTGGATTGTTCATGTTTCTTTTTGGGGATTTTAGTGGTAATTAGAGTTTGTTTTTCTTGTCGAGAAGCCCCTGAATAAGTGGAGTTAAATCTTCAAAATGTTTTCTGACGACATTGTCGATGTATCCACCGATTGTTGTACCGTTCCCGAAAATACTGATGATTCTCATAACCTTTCTATGGTTTTCAGGAGATAGTGCTACTTGTTTTCCTATTTTTGAAAACCGCGTCGGTACTCTTTCTTGTACGAAAGTATCGAGATACATTCTTTCAGCATCGGTTAGGTCAGAATCCATTGAATCTGATAAAATCAGTTCCGGCTTTTTCGGAGGAATCACTTTTTCTTTCTTAGGAGGTGGATCAGGCACAGTTTTAGCAGGACTTTCTTTCGCTTTTTTCGGGGCTACTGATGTTGGTGAAGAAGCATCAGGATAAGACGATAGAAATTTCTCTGCTGAAAACCCTGAGTTTTTTTGGTCTGCCATAGCTTCAAATATTTATCACTTTGCGAATTTCGTTGACCAGTTCGGGAAGATTACTGTTTTTGAGAAGTCTTTTGTCTGGCGGGAGAATTGTTGAACGGAAAATTCCATTCTGTCCGGTGAGTACCCCGTCCTTGAAATACTTACTGCTATTGCTCAGGACTGTTTCTAATGAAGAAAGATTCAGTTCCTCCATATAGTTGTCAATCAGTTCGCAAATTTGAGGTTTGACACGCCCGGGAACTTTGTTCCACAGGAGTTTCATCTCCTTTATTGAAGTGGCATTAGTGGTAATCATTTCCTCATTTACCTGATTTGCGAAGCAAAGAGAACTTTTCATGTCTCCTGTTTCCGGCGTAATCGGTACAAACAGATAGTGCATAGAAGCAATGAGATTTACTATATGGAGGTCGTTGATAGTACCGGTAATGTCGAAGAAAACAATCTTCGCAGAATTACCAGCTGACAGCTTTTCTTGTGCAGCTTCTATTGCCTGTGCGGGAGTTGTGCAGACTATCTCGTATGGTGGTTTTCCATACATCTCATAAAACTTTTCCATCGTCTTACGATAGTTGGGATTCTCACGGGTCACCATCACATCGCTGTCACGATAACTTTTTTGAGTGTGCTGACGAGGGTCACAGTCTATGACGAGAACATCTATGTCTTGCACATAGCTTAGATAACTCGCCACAAGAGTAGTCAGCGTTGATTTGCCGCATCCTCCTTTTTGGGAGGCAAACGCTACGAAAATCGGTTCGCTCATAAATTGGGGGTTAAGGGTGAATAAATAATGTTGATTATCTCTTCGTGACTTAATTTGTCACTTCAATGATGCTGATTGTCGGCACAGCCGTTCAGCCAGTTAGCCAGCTGTTGAAGAGGTCATTCAAACAAATGATTGACTTCCTTTATGACAGGCTTAACTAATTAGATATTCGGGACATCGCCACACATACACAAATGCGATGTTAAATCCGATGTTCTATTAATCGCCTGCTTCCAACGTGAAGACTTTGACTATGAAACGGACTAAATCTTGATTTTGATTTCAAAAATTCAGCATTGTACATTAACAGTCAAAAGTTACACATGATTGTACATTTAGCCATTCAATCGTTTGATTGCAGTACCAGCCGTTCAGTCAGTCAGTCGTTCAGATGACTATCCGGTCATTCATATTTTTGACCGTTCACCATTATGACCAATTGAATGGGCGAATTTTCATTCATTAGTCTGACTGATTGAGAAGTCATGCAAATCAATGTTCGATTGAACAAGCATTACTGTGACCAATCTTTCAAGTGGCTGCTTGTATCTCTGAAACGTCAACCATTCAGAAAATGATTAGAAAAATTCAGGATTAAACATAGATAATCAAAAGTTGTATATGGTTGGTCATTAGCAACTTTCTTAAAGAACAATACCGCTATATTACTTTGTTAATATGGCATCTGAACAGCACTAATGGAACTCTAAAGAGTCACTTTTTGGGTGGGTTCTATTTCCCATACTCCTATTTCTGTATTTAGGGATGTACAAACGTACATTGCAAGGTATGGTTTATGCTGCACAAATAACAATTTGCAGCACAAACCCCTTGCCATTGCATGGAGCATTGGGTCATTCCTCCAAAGTCGGTCTGACCATGAGTTTTTCCTTAGTGTTGGTATTTTCAAACCACTTAATCCACCTTATTTATGAATCAAAAGCAGTTTAAGGAGAGGCGGCATAGAAAAGCCGACCTCTCCACAGCATTCCGATGTTCGGTCAATTTTACCTCATCGGAGCAGATCCAGCTACTTGCCATGCAGGAGCAGTCAGGAGTAAAATCAACTTCCTCATTCATCAAAATGCAGATTTTCGGTAATAAATTCAAAGTGCATTACATTGATGACAATACCCGTAGGTTTATTGATGCTCTCTCCAACTTCAATAACCGCTACAGAGAAATCGGAGCTGATTACGATTTTCTTGTGAAAACTCTACGAGAGAATTTCACTGAAAAGAAAGCAATGTCAATGCTCGCTCAGATTGAGCAGCGTACCATTGAACTTGTGAAACTGAACCGCGAGATAGTCGCACTCGCCAAAGAATTTGACGGGATATGGTTGCAAAAATCTCTTTAGGTAACTCTCTTTATGGTGCCCTTGTCTATAATGGAGAGAAAATCAACAAGGAGAAGGGTCGGGTTCTAGACACTAATAAGATTTTCAATGACGGATCAGGCACTATCAATATTCATCGAGCTTTTGAAGACTTCAAACGATGGATGCCTCAATCNACCAAGGCNGAGAAAACAATGATGCACATATCCCTCAATCCGCATCCTGATGACCGTCTTAGCGAAGCTCAATACACACAACTTGCCCATGAGTATATGGATAAGATGGGGTTCTCTGAAATGCCCTATATAATAGTAAAGCATGAGGATATTGACCGCCATCATATTCATATAGTAGCACTGAGGGTTCATACGGACGGTAGAGCAATTTCCTCCAAGAATAATTTCTATCGCAGTAAGGAGATAACCCGTGAGCTTGAGAAAAAATATGGACTCCATACAGCAGAAAGACAAAAGGTTTCACCGGATACTCCAATAAATAAGATTGATTGTAATGGTGACATAAAGCGACAGGTTGCCAATGTAGTCAAACTCGTAGGTATGCGCTGGAAATTCCAGACTCTTGGAGAATACAATGCTATTCTATCATTATATAATGTGAAGTGTGAAGCTGCTGATGGAAGAGTAAACGGCAGGGAGTATCACGGTCTTGTCTATTTCGCAACTGATGATAGCGGCAATACCATTGCCTCCCCATTCAAGGCTTCACGCCTTGGCAAGTTNGCGAGCCGAANAGCNATTGAGAGNAGATTTGAAAAGTCTAAAGAGAATATAGACGTGAAACCNANAAAGAATATGGTTTCGTCTGCAATTCATAATGCGACCGGAAAAGATGACTTNGTATCAANATTAAACGAAAGGAAGATTGATGTAATTTTCAGATACACGGATGAAGGACGTATTTATGGAGTTACATTCCTCAATCACAATTCTCAGATAGCCTTAAATGGTTCACGACTCGGTAAGGAATTCTCTGCCAATGCTTTTGAACNATGGTTCAGTGGNGANGGTAAGAAACCTGATTTCAAAGCTTCATATCCGAATGATGTGAAAGCCTCTACTNCCAAGTCTAATGTTGTTAATCAGCAGTATGACAAATATGAACAACTCACTTTGCCGGGTCTTGATTTATTCCAGATTGGTCCCGGTTTCAATGCTGAGGAAGAGGCTTTCTATCGTGCCATGCAACGGCGTAAGAAGAAACGTCGCGGTCCTAAATTATAAACTACTAAAACAGAATAATAATGTCACAACAAGAAGATGATCTCAGAGCATTGGCTAAAATCATGGATATGCTACGAGCCGTAAGTATAGCCCTTGTAGTAGCCAATCTCTATTGCTTCACACGCATTACAGTAGTGGAAAGCAATGAATTTTTCAATGTCTTAGATCGGTTGATTTCCAACTTCAATCGAGCCTGCGGACTTTTTACAAATCCGTGGAATGCCAAATGGTGGGCTTTACTCATGCTTGCCACATCGTGCTTCGGCACAAAAGGAGTGAAGAATGAGAAAATCACATGGAAGCATATTTGGATTTCTATTTCAATTGGAGCCATCCTATTCCTACTCAACTGGTGGATGCCTACCCACGATATGCCGGTAGCCTACATTATTACTACCACATTAGGGTACATTGGTCTCCTTATGGGAGGGGTATGGATGAGCCGACTGCTAAAGAACAATATGATGGATGACCGTTTTAATGAAGAGAACGAATCATTCATGCAGGAGACCACACGTNTGGATAATCCATACTCAGTAAATCTCCCNACTAAGTTCTATTACAAAAAGAAGTGGCATAACGGTTGGATAAATGTCGTCAATCCCTTTAGGGCCAGCATTGTGCTTGGTACTCCCGGTTCGGGTAAATCATACGCAGTGGTTAACAATTATATCAAACAGCAGATAGAGAAAGGATTCGGTTTATACATTTACGACTATAAATCACCTGACCTGACAATGATTGCGTATAATCATCTCCGAAGATATGAGAGTCGTTATGGAGATGCGAAGCCAAAGTTCTGTTTTATCAATTTTGATGACCCAGAGCATTCGCATCGTTGTAACCCTATCCATCCTGATTTCATGACTGATATTGCAGACGCATACGAATCGGCATATACTATAATGATGAATCTCAATCGTACTTGGCTTCAAAAGCAAGGTGATTTCTTCGTTGAATCACCAATCGTACTTTTTGCCGCCATCATCTGGTATCTCAAACGTTTTGAAGAAGGTAAATACTGCACCTTCCCCCATGCTATTGAATTTCTGTGCCGACCTTATGAACAGATTTTCCCAATTCTGACCAGTTATCCTGAATTGGAGAATTATCTTTCGCCATTCATAGATGCTTGGCAAGGAGGCGCGGCTGAACAGTTGCAAGGTCAGATTGCTTCAGCAAAAATTCCACTGACGCGAATGATTTCACCTCAGTTGTACTGGGTAATGACAGGCGATGATTTCACTCTCGACATCAACAACCCGAAAGAGCCGAAAATACTCTGTGTCGGCAACAACCCCGACCGTCAGAATATATATGGGGCGGCACTTGGCCTATACAATTCCCGTATCGTAAAGCTCATCAACAAGAAGGGAATGTTGAAGTCCGGGGTAATCATAGATGAATTACCGACCATATACTTCAAGGGGCTTGACAACCTTATCGCTACGGCACGAAGTAATAAGGTAGCCGTCTGCCTCGGTTTTCAGGACTTCTCACAGCTCAAACGTGACTACGGTGACAAGGAAGCTGCCGTTGTGATGAACACAGTCGGCAATATATTCTCCGGTCAAGTAGTCGGAGAAACTGCCAAGACTCTATCAGAACGGTTTGGGAAGGTCTTACAGAAACGCCAGTCCATGAGTATTANCCGAAACGATGTAAGTCACTCAATCAATACACAAATGGACTCTCTTATCCCTCAAAGTAAAATATCTACTTTGACACAAGGAATGTTTGTCGGCTCTGTCTCCGATAATATAGATCAGCGTATAGACCAGAAAATCTTTCATGCGGAAATCGTGGTTGACTCCGATAAAGTGAGAGCTGAGGAAGCAGAATATGAACCCATTCCTATTCTCACAAACTTCAACGATCCGACTGAAAACAAAGCTATGATGAAAGCCGTGATTGAAGCTAATTACAAGCAAGTCAAGCAGGATGTGCGAGAAGTTGTTGAGCGTGAGCTGGAACGTATCCGTAGTAATCCGAATTTGGCACATCTCCTTCCAAGATAAGCATTATAATAAAATTGCCCGGCCCTCCGATACTGGAGAGTCGGGCTTTCGCATTTTTATAATGATTGTGGATAAGTGAATTGTTTGTGGATGGATTTAGTGGAAGGACATCTTAGTCGTTATCGTCAAGACAAGGGAGGATATTCTTGACTGCTGAACTCAACTTGGATATAATATTTCCAGAGTGTTGGGAACGACTCTGAAAACTGCTTATGCAATTTCGTGCATATTGGTCATCAATATTTACATTGCAGGCTTTAGCAAGAACCCGAATAATCTTCGCTTGAGATTCTTCACCGAAGAGTCTTGCAACTTTCAGTGCATGACAAATCTGTACAAATTCAGATTTGTTACCTTTCCAACTGAGGTTAACGTCGTCAATCGGATTAGCTGAAACAACAGGTTGAATAGTAGGACAATTAGAACGCAGTTGCTCAATCTTATGAAGAAGATATTCGTGGGCTTTTTCTACCATTTCAACGAGAGCTTTATTTGCTCTTGCCATGTGNTCCTGTGTCTTGATATATCGGAACTCAATATCCGTGATAATNAAGGCATCCATGACAAAAGCTTTATTTGCCATATTAGGATTAGCTACTTCATGCACTCTGATGATAAAATCACGAAGGTGGAGGGAGAGATCCTCGGTGAGAAGTCCCTGTCGGAGGTTCTTAAAGAGCTCCGTTTCCGTCAGGTGGAAGAGATCGGGGGTGTTTGTTACGTCTTGCATTTTTTAATTAGATTTTGTGTTACCGGCATTGTGCCGTTCTCGCAATTTACAACCANTNACAAAATAANTTTGTTTATNGNTGCNTNTTCGTAACANACTAAAATCATGCGTTTTGCGTGTTACATTTGCCATATTTAGCNAAAATAGGTAACACAATAATTGTTTCGAGTGTTACCTTTATTCAAAATTTTTTATTATCTTTGCAGACGTAACTCGCAGTGATACTCAATATTACTATGTGTTACCTACGTTTTCAACTAAAATTATTTTTAACTCAAACTATTAAAAACATCATTTTATGGTAACACGGCCTGATTTTCCGACAACCAGACCGCAAAATACCTC
>JAAVGQ010000002.1:0-3767 GCA_014800105.1 Bacteroidales bacterium
ACCTTGTCCGGCAGAGGGTTCAAGAAACTTTCCAATCTCGACCCCATTCGCTTTAAGGGTATCAGCAATAGCATCAACAACCGGAGCAGGAGTATAGAACGCTGACAACACTGACGTTTTCAGCGAATCCATATACCGTGCAAACTCACGGTCATCCTTAGAGTAGTCATGAATCAGCCGTCGTAACTCTACGGTAGGAGCAAACAGCTCAATGTCTGATTTGTTCCACTTTGCAGCATCAGCAAGTTCGTTAGCATCATTGAGGATACATTTCAGCCCTCCAAACCCCGCATATTTCCGTAGTATCTCACGTTCCTCGGCAGTGTGAGCCGTCCGCTTCTCAACACCGAGGCGAAGGACAAGCCTTATCGCCTCAAGGTTGTCGCGCATGGTCTGGAGTCGGTTATAAGCCATAGCCGTCCAGTATTTCGGTCATTTCTCCGAGAAGCGCGGTCTTTAATGACGGATAGCTTCCTCGTTCAAGGAAATCTCCATTGACCTCATATTCATCAAGAATGGAGTTGATGAAACGGAGTTCGAGGAAAAGTTCTGCCCATTGCTCCCGGCTATCTTCGGGGATTCTTAGCCACAGGTCTTCTTCAATCACCTGCATTATCACGTCCCAGCGGGATATAAACGTCCCTTCGAGGAGGGTACGCATTGCAAGTTCGTGGGCTACTGATACGCTTTTCCCTTCGAGTGCATTTGCAACATAGGTATCGTAGGCGGCTTCAGTACGCTGTTCGATGTATTTACTGTCTTCAAACTGAGGGAAGTGGTGGTCACGGAGGTGGCCGAGGAGATAGAGCCGGTATTGATCCATCTCCCATGATTCAAACTTTTTCATTTTTGTGGAGGATTTTAGTGGTTTTCCGGCTACCTTCTCAGGTGTGTATGTGTGTGGGATATGAAAAGGACACCGGGTATCCCTCCCGATGTCCAACCACTAAATCCACGTCAAAAATGAAACAAAAACATTATGACGTTGAATCAAGTGCAAAGTTACAAAAACTTCGGGACATAGGAGGAATATTTATGATTAATATATGTGGTGTTCAGGCTCTTTTGTTGTTTTTACGTTTCTTACGGTAAGACCGGGCGGGTTTGAAAGCCTCGATTACCCGTTTCACAATCAGGTTGTAGAGCCTTTCCTCATCGCGGGTGAGGTCGGTGGGATGAAGTCCGGTTGTCACGATGCCGAATCCGTAATAGGGATTCTCGCACCCGGAGAAGTTGTGGCGCTTTGATACCTTCCAGCCTTTGACTTTGTTTCCCCACTTGGGGTTATGGCGGAGTATCTCACGGTTGTGGAGCATCTGTTTCCAGACATCCAGTGGGATATAGTTTTGCTTCACCAGCGGGTACGATATGAGTTTCTTACGGTAGAGTGTAAGCGCGGTTGCTACNGTCTTTTCGTGCTGCCAGTCCAGCTCCACGGCGGTTTCGATAAGCAGCTGAGGAAGATTGAAGAGCGTGGGCTTTGCCNTGTATGTGTGGATAGCGTCCGCAAGGATTGTTGCATCACCCGGCTTTGCTTCTGCAATGCCGAGGGCTGTCACCTCATCGGGAATCCTGTCAACGGGAGTTTCCACGAAAANAGNTTCNGGNNTNTTNGTAGCCTCCTTNGATTTNTCNGCGATNAGGTTATACATCTCGCTTTTGAGCCATTCCTCATATTTNTCGGGATACTTGGGACCGTTCTCNANACNCTTGACGATAGCCTGACGTGTGAGGATGGGAAGCCATGCNCGACGAACTGCTATGGGATTGCCGATGAGATAGTAAAGACTGAGGAAGNAGGTCTCACCATAGAGGTCNGGAGACATCGCATTGACCACGAGCTTGCTCATATTGATAAGCGAGGTGATGGTGGCGAGTTGTCTTGAATCCTGCTCGCTCTTNTTCCAACCGAGCAACTCGTCATAGTTNCGCATGGCGAACTTNAAGTTATGGGCNAAGATGTGTNTGGGATTGAGTGTGGTTGAGAGGACGAAACTTTCGTCAGGTGAGAAGGTNGCCTCAACAAGTTCTCCGCCGGTCCATGTCACTGCGTAGCCGTTACCGGTATAATAACCNTCGCATTTGCTGTTTGCTCCGAGAGCCTTGGCNATTGTGTCTGCGGTGAGCTGGTNATCCGTCACCACAGTTATGATNTTTTTCTGTTTCATTTTTGATTTTTACTTTAATGGGTGGATATTTTGGATTTAGTGGGTGATATGCTTTCGGGAGTTCCGGACCTCCCGTTGGCAAATCAGAGTGGCCGNGATTTACATTTTCGGACCTTTGTTCTTACGTTGCTGCTTCATCTGGGCATCATCCTTNGGTGTGGTCTGATACTTCTGNAGCGGTTCTGCCACATACTTNGTGGCTTCATTTGTCAGACCGTCGTTNTTGACTGCCTTCTGCGTGCGGCTTTCCTCGGCNACCTTNACACGCGGGTCTTTGAATGANGTGACGGGGCGTTGCNTCTCGGGNTTGAACTGGAGATAGACTGTGCAGGGCTGACCTTTCTTGTCGACCATGTTCTTCATTTCTACGACTTCGCCCTTCTTGTAGGCTTCCTGCTGTTCGGGAGTCATCGGTACGCCTGCCCATTTGGAGATTGGCTTGATGAGTCCGTCCTTCGTGAGCCATGAGGATTTCTCCTGTCCCTGCTGCTGGCCGTAGGTCTGTGNTTGTCCNTGANTCTCGNACTGCGACTGGCGACGTGCGCCGCCGGGAACAAACTCGATTCCCTTGCGGTCTGCCGATACCTGAAGCACGACATTGTATGACTGGCCGTTCTTCCCAGTAATCTGCTTTGGTGGGAGAGCCTTGCCTTCCTTCAGCTGCATCACCTCCGCCATTGTCAGCTTGGTGTCGCCGATGGTATCCCTGATGAATACCGATTTCACGGGNACNGATACAATCTCATTGGTAAGACGGTCGATGCTGACGAATGACGGAACTTTTTCACCCGTAGCCTTGTCGGTCAGTTCCACGACCTTACCGAGATTGCCTGTCTCTTTCAGAGCCGCCTTATCTTCCTTGGTGAACTGATANCCCTTGAACTCCTGATCGAGCTTCGGCTCCTTGTGGATGAAGTGGGGAACCACCTTTACATTGCCGTCAGCATCGGTACGGAATGAGAGTCGCGCGTCAATCGGGAATTTCTCACCTCCGAACGAGGGGGTGACTGTCACCAGCTTTGACTTNCGGTTGTAAAGCATCTCCTTCAGGTCGCCGCTCTTTTCAAGTTCCGCACGGTCGATGCCCCATTTCTCCTTGAGACTGTCCCAGTTGATCTTACTTTCGTCAATTGCGGTGTGCTTGACCTCCGTCTGTTCGGTTCCCGAGGTGGGCTTTTCAGCCTGTGCGGTTGCCTGAGTCTCCTCCTGCTTCTGAGTCTGCTGAGGAACGTCAACCTTGAAGTCCTTCAGGATGTCGGCATTCTTTTCAGGTTCCTGCATGAAGTCAGCCATTGCACGGCCTACGCTTTCAAAGCGGTCAGCCGGGACTTTGAAGAATCCGAATGTTGAGGGGTTCTTGCACTGGCGGACGAAGTTTGAGAGGAACGCCTCCATAGGATTCTGACCTTTGGAGAATCTCACGAGGTCAGCGAGTGATGCTGATTTTACATCAGCCATCTTGGGTGAACCGTCCTTGTTGAGTCCGGTCACTGCGCCTACCTTCCCGGTCTCGTTGTTACGGGCGATAAGCACTTCTTCCTGTTCTTTCTTTTGTTCTTGTGCCATAAAANNGNNTTTAGTGGGTTAGANACTNGNGCC